>DATHOK010000311.1:0-4455 GCA_035484995.1 Verrucomicrobiia bacterium
TACGGGCCGTTTTGATCTTAGGGGTGAAAGGCGAGGGACTCAAGGGAACATGTCACTTTATTCGGAGGAGGCTCTCAATTCGGGAAATTGGGTTGCGGTGTTGTGGAAAATATCCGACGAGCCAGATTGGGATAGCGAGTCTTCCGGGTGTTTGAGTGAGGAATGTTGCGGGGCGCGGGTTTGCTGCGCGGGTTCGAGTTGCGGTTCGTCGCGCGGGTGTGATGTCACGAACATGCAAGTCTACTTTCGTGGGTAGGCCGCCGGGGAACACGCTTTCGGCTCTATCGGATGCGCCGGGCGATGCGAAAAGCCGCGGCTGGACTGGTTCGGAGCACTCTTGCGATTAAAGCTGGCTTGACCCCGCTGGTAGACAGCACTTCCCATGTCTTGCTGCGAAATCCGCGCGGGCATAGCTTGCACAAAGAGAGCCGCCGGAAGCTGAGCGGATCTCAGAATCTGAGTTTGGGAAACCAGGAAAAATAGAGCTCATCACGCAATGAAGCCCTTCGTTGGCTGGACAAAAGTTGCGGTGATGGGCGTGTTGTCGTTACAGCTTTGCGTGGCCGCATTCGCCCAGGAGGCAAAGAGGGAGCAGGGCCTGGGAGCGAGTCCACAGTCTTCTCCAACCGGCCAAACCGGGGCTGGGACGGGAAGCACAGGAATGGCGGCCGCAAAACCGGGGCAAGCGGACGGCACGGGAAACCCCAAGCTCGGAGGGGAACGCCGTCCGCTTTACCGGCTCACGCGAAGCGACGTGGTGACGTTGAGCTTTACGTTATCGCCGGAGCTTGACCAGATACTCACTGTACAACCAGATGGATTTATCACTCTTAAGGACGCCGGGCCGGTGTTCGCCCAGGGACTTACTCTGGACGAGTTTCGTGAGGCGGTACGGCGGGCTTACACGGGATATCTGCACGATCCACAGGTGGCGGTGGCGCTGAAGGACTTTGAGCATCCTTATTTCGTGGCAGGTGGGGAGGTTGGAAAGCCCGGTAAGTACGAGCTGCGCGGGGACACGACCATCATGGAAGCGGTCGAGATTGCCGGCGGATTTACCCACGAGGCCAAGCATTCGCAGGTACTTTTGTTTCGCCGGGTGAATGATGATCTGGTGGAGGCGCACGTTTTCAACCTGAAGAAGATGTTGAAGGAACGAAGCCTGGGTGAGGCGGCGGAGTTGCGCCCGGGCGATCTAGTGTTTGTTCCGCAAAATTCCATTTCGAAGATCGAGCCGTTCCTAACCAAACCAGCCTTGAGCATGTACGTGAGTCCCACACAGTTTTAGCGAGCGACTTTATCGGGCCGACTTTATCAAAGCAACTTATCAGGGCAACTAATCGGGGCAACCCAGGTCAATCCGCATGCGAGATCAGGATTTAGCGCGCAGAGAAGAAGTGTCGGAATCGCCGACGATGCGGGAATTGGCGATGGTTCTGTTCCGGCAGCGGAAAGTGTTTCTCGGAGTCGCGGGATTGATCTTCGTCCTGGCGACGGTGTATGCGATCGCCGGAGTCAATTATCGGGCGCACCTGCGCGTGATGGTGCGTCGAGGGCGAGCCGACCCTCCCGTGGCCGCGCAGGAGAATGCTCCTCCGGATTTCTCCCGGGCGGAAGTAACGGAAGAAGAGCTGAATTCAGAAGTGGAACTGCTAAAAGACGACGACGTTTTGCGACGCGTTGTGGAGGCCAACGATCTGGCTGCGCACGACTGGTTGCGATGGCTGCGGCCGCACGAAGGGCAAGCAGCGCGGGTGGAGCGAGCCGCGAGGAAACTGGCCGGGAGGCTCGAGGTGGAGTCGATCAAGAAGACCAATCTGATCGCGGTAAGTTATGGCGCACCCGAACCGCAACTGGCGGCGCGCGTGCTGCGGTCGTTAGCCAGCGTTTATCTGGAGAAGCACATGGAAGTCCATCGGCCTGCGGGGCAACAGCAGTTTTTCGATCAGCAGACCGCAGAGTCGAGGCGACAACTGGAAGAGGCCGAGGGAAAGCTGGCGGCCTTCACAAAGAGCCACGACGTGGTGATGGCCGCGCAGCAACGCGATCTGATGTTGCAACGGCTTAACGACGTGGAGGCGAGCTACCAGCAAACTGAGGTACAAATGTCTGACACAAAACATCGAGTCCGCGAACTCGGTACGCAGCTGGCAAATTTACCGGCGCGAAACGTTACCCAGGTGCGCACTGCGGATAATCCCGAGCTGCTGCGGGCACTGAAGGCAAGCCTGTTGGATCTGGAGCTAAAGAAGACACAACTGCTGACGAAGTTCGAGCCGAGTCATCGTCTGGTGCAGGAGGTCGAGCAGCAGATTGCTCAGGCCAAGGAGGCCGTTGCAGCGGAGAAGCAGAGTCCGGTGCGTGACCAGACGACGGATCTGGATGTGAACTATGAGTGGGCCAAGGCGGAGTTGCAGAAGGCCCAGGTTGAGATGAAGGGATTGGCAGCACGCGAGGCGACAACGACCGCGGAGTTGGCGGAATATCGCCGCATGGCTCGGCAGCTCGGCGAGGACGCGATTGCCCAGGATGATCTGACGAACAGCGAGAAGGCTGCGCAGGAGAACTACCTGCTCTATGTGAAGAAACGGGAAGAAGCGCGTATGGGGGATGCGTTAGATGAGGGCGGCATTGTCAACGTAGCGATCGCCGAGCAACCGGTGGTGCCAGCGCTGCCGGTGTGGCCGGCTGGCGTGGTCCTGCTGGTGGGGTTCGCCGCCGGGCTGACTTCGGGGACTGGCGCTGCGTTCACGGCGGACTATCTGGACCCTGCGCTGCGCACTCCTGAAGAGGTTATGAGATGTTTGGAAATCCCGGTACTAGCTTCGATACCGGAAGAAATGAGCCAAAGGTTATCCGCCTGAAGGAGATGAAATGAGTGCTAATGCGGACGTACTGCGAAGTGACGATTTTGCGGGGTCAGCGGCGCAGGAGTCTCCGCTACTGCAGGTTGAGGTGTTTCGCGGGGCCGGTAGGGCCGATGTTTGGAATCCGGAAGACTTCGCACGCGAACAGATTCGGGGCCTGGTGCAGCGTGTGTTTTTTGCCAGCGTGGGCCGGCCTGTAACTCAGGTCGTGTTCAGCGGGGCGGAGCCACACATGGATGTGTCCGGACTCTGCGACCAGGTGGGACAAGCTCTGGCGCTGGAGACGAGTGCGCATATCGCCGTCGTGGGCCGGGAGATGACGGCGGAGTTGCCGTCCTGGTGCGGGGGCAGAGCTGCGATCAAGTCGTGGTCCAGGCAGACGGCGGTCAACTTGTGGCGAGTACCCGGGTTTGGGCTGCGGGAATGCAGCGAGGAATCGGGGACGGGACGTTACTGGATTTCGCGCCTGGCGGAGCTGCGAAAAGAGTTCGAGTATGCGGTGATCGAGGGGCCTGCAGCGGGGATTTCGAGCGAGGCCGCATTGCTGGGACAGCTCACGGATGGAATCATCCTGGTGCTGGGGGCCCACAACACACGGAGAGCGACTGCGCGCAAGATCAAGGAAACGCTGGAAGCAGCGCAATCGCGAATCCTGGGAACGGTGTTGCGAGAGAGACGGTTTCCGGTTCCGGAGCGAATTTATCGCCGGTTGTAGAGACGCGGCAACGGGAAGGCTGTTCTGACGAGTAACGGTTGCCTGCCGCAAGTACTGCGGCGTGGCCAAAGCTGAAAGACGCAGTGCAAAAAAAACCAAGAATAGGCTGTGGGACTCAATGAGCGGTAGCTATGGAGTCCTGGCCGCAAGCGTTGCCGGTTCGATAGATGCGCGGCCGCTGCCGGCTGTTGTAGCGGCGGCACAGTGGTTTGCGGTGCAGACCCGGTACCGCTTCGAGAAGCGAGTGGTCGCCCAGCTCAACTACAAAAGCTGCGAAGTCTACCTGCCCTTGTTGACCGAAAATCACACATGGAGCGACCGGCAGAAAGTGGTGACGGTTCCGCTGTTTCCAGGATATGCGTTCGTGCACATTGATCAGTCTGCCATTGCGCGGCAGGCGGTGTTGCAAACTGCCGGACTGATCGGCTTCGTGAGCTTTGGCGGGATCGTAGCGGCGGTACCGGTAAAGCAGATTGAAGACCTGCAATTGCTGTTGCAGGGGAAGGGCCTGTTTGCCCTGCATCCGTTCGTGCACACCGGACAGCGGGTGCGGATCCGGGGTGGTTGCCTGCAGGGATTGGAAGGCGTGCTGGTGCAGCACGAAGAGGGAAAGCTGGTGATCTCGATTGAATCGATCCAGCGATCGCTGGCGATTGAGATCAAGGGGTACGAGTTGGAACTGGTCTGAAGTGTCTTCTCCTTTTCTACATCAAGGTCAGCAGAAGCCTCAGGGAACCGAGTGGGCTGCACGGTTGATTCCAGGGGCTGCATGCGCCGGTGTCCGGAAGAAACCGCAGCGGGAAGTGCGGGCGAGGGGCGGGGCGCGAAATGTTCTGATCGTGGGAGCGGGCGGACTGGGTCAACGAATCGCGA
>DATHOK010000312.1:0-8498 GCA_035484995.1 Verrucomicrobiia bacterium
AGAGAGTCAGGTTAAGCCAGGCACCGGGGGCCCACTGCACACGCAAGAGCCCGTTACCGTTGCTTCCTTCCGGACCTGGCGGGGTTGGCGAGAGTACGTCGCGTGAGACCGATGCCTGACCTGAATGATTCTAACAAAGAACGCCTTTTATCCGTCAGGGGCGTTCGGTGGGGAGCTGAGGACGGCTATCTCGAAATTTAAAGTGAAGCAGGCGGGACGCCGGCGCTCCACTTCGCAGCAGCGGCCTGGGCAAACGGGTGGTGACTTTCGGTGCAAGAAAGAGGCACGGAGGCCTTCCCTTCTTGGTAGGACTTGTCGAACAATAGACTGAACCCAGGTATCGAACCCTGGGGCTTGAACAAAACTGTTTAGAGGCGGACGGGCTCTGAGCGCGTCCGCTACTTTCGATGGCGCAGACCACCCGACAACTCGAGTTGAATCCGCTCTCCCAGGCAGTTAACCGATACTTCGAGTTGTCTGTTTATTTGCTTGTGCTGGTTGGATTTGGAACATTGGCTAGCACTGGCGGCCTGGATCTTCCAACTATCCTGCTAGCGGGTGGAGCACTGGCGCTGCGCGGCTATGTGCTGGCAACGCGGCGGACGGTTGTGATTTCGGAGCACTGGACCACGCCGCTAACAATCGGATACTTCGTTTTCTACGGGGCCGATTACCTGCTCCTGTCTCGCAGCTTTCTTTCGGCGACGGTACACATGGTGCTGTTCGCGGTGGTGGTGCGCACATTTTCTCTGCGGCGCGATCGCGACTACACGATGCTGGCAATCCTCGCCTTCCTGATGGTATTGGCGTCGGCGGTGCTGACCGTGGACAGCGTGTTCATGCTTTTCTTTGCCGTATTCATGCTGATGGCGGTGGTTACGTTCATCCTGATGGAAATGCGACGGTCCGGGCAAGCGGCGCGTTTTCAGGCACGGCACTCAAGCGATACGCAGGAGCACCGGCATCTGGCCTTCTCGCTGGCGCGGGTCACGCCCGGTCTGGTGCTGATGATACTGATCGGCGCGGCGGCGATGTTCTTCCTGTTGCCCCGTATGTCGACGGGTTACCTGGGCGGCTACTCGTACGGCACGGATTTTTCGACTGGCTTCAGTGACCGGGTGCAATTGGGGCGGATCGGGCAGATTCAGCAATCGGATGCCGTGGTGATGCACATCCAGATTGACGGGGACCGAGACGGCAGACACGAGCTGGCTTGGCGCGGGGTCGCGTTGGCGAATTTCGACGGCAAGAACTGGTCTAACCAGCGCGAGCAGTATGTGCTGTACCGCGAAGCGGATGGAAGCTTCCGCATTCCGCTCCTGGGCCAGGGAGTTGCGCGGGCTTGGACTTCGCGCTATCACCTGATTCACTACCGCGTGCTGATGGAACCGATTGGAACCAACATTTTCTTTCTGGCCCCGTGGGCGCGCCGGGTAGAGGGAGCATATCGCACGTTGCAGATCGATAGTGGGGGAGCTGTGTCTGATCTGGACAGCCAGCGCTCCGTGAGCCTGTATGAAGCGGACTCAGATATCTCAACGCCCGCTGCCGCGGAACTTCGAACGGCGGGAAACAATCTTCCGCAATTTGCCCCGGCCTATCTGCAGCTACCCAAGCTCGGGCTTGATCCACGCATTCCGCGGCTGGCAGCGCAGATCGCGAGTTCCGCCAGCAATAACTATGACAAGGCGATTGCGGTGGAAAGATACTTGCAGTCGCATTATGCCTACACGCTGCAGTTGCCGCGCTCAGCGGTCGCCGATCCGCTGGCTAACTTTCTTTTCGAGCGCAAGCAGGGGCACTGCGAATACTTCGCATCTTCGATGGCCGTGATGCTGCGGACGCTCGGCATTCCATCGCGCGTGGTGAACGGATTCCGCAGTGATGAATTCAACGATGTAACTGGCTACTACGTGGTTCGGGGGAAGAATGCTCACTCCTGGGTAGAGGCCTACTTTCCGGGCTATGGGTGGGTCACGTTCGATCCCACGCCCGGGGGTGCGATTGAGTCGCCGCAAGGCTGGGGGAGGGTGATGCTTTACCTGGACGCTGCGGCGTCGTTCTGGCGCGAGTGGGTAGTCAGCTACGACACTTCACACCAGTACGTTCTAGGGCAGTCGTTGATGAGCGGGACGCGGGGCTTCTGGGAGCGGGGCCGTATGTGGGCCCGGCTGCGGTATGAGCGGCTGCTGGATTGGGCGCGGCGAAGCCAACGAAGAGTGGGACATTCGCCCGGGCGCTGGTTCGCGATAAGCGTAGCCCTGGCGCTAGTGTTGATGGTGCTGGGCAACGCTGGGCGGATAACGCGGATGGTCCGCGCGAGACAGCTGCAGGCACATCCTGAGCGATCGCCGAACCAGGCTGCCACGATGTGGTATGAACGGATGGCTCGTTATCTGGCGCGGAGAGGATTGCAGAAACCGGAGACGCAGACGGCGCGAGAATTTGTGCGAGTGATCGAAGATGAACATCTGCGGAGGAGAGTTGGGGAATTTACCGACGCTTATGAATCAGCGCGGTTTGGGAATTCGTCGGAGGACGCGGTCCGGTTGCCGGAATTGTACGAAGAGGTAGAGCTGGCAACGAAGAAGTGAGCTGTTGGGTCAGCGAGCAGAGAGTCGAGCTGCGCTCGACGGACAGCAGCGGCGGCCCCATATTCACTGCTGGAGCCGGCGAGACGGTTAGAAGTGCCAGACTAGGCCACCGCCGACGAAATAGTTGTGCTGGCGGGTCTTACCGGTATCGGCCAAGGGCAGATTCGGGGAGCCCGACCAGAAGTCGCGGACATCGAGGCGAATGGCGAATTGGTGCAAGACTCTAACGTCGAGGCCGAATCCGCCCTGGAGAACCCCCGAAGTCGTGGAGCTGCCGGGATTGGGGCCGCCGTAGAGCAGGGTATTATTCTCGCTGAAGTGGGCGAAACCCCCGCCGAGACTCACCCAGGGCGAGACCGCGGTTTCAGGAAACAAATTCAGGCGAGCCGAAGGAGTAACGAAGATCTGTTTGTAATCCTTGGGTACAACATTGTCGCCGGAGTTAAGGTCCTCATCCAGATTGAAAACAGCTGGGACTTCTCCTGAGACGGCAAAGACGGGAGTAGAGAAGAGGCGGCGCGCGTAGTTGACTTCAAAGGTGAGTCCCTTACCGGAGCGGACAACCGGATTGAAATTGGTCGCGCCGATGATGCCTTGGTCGCTGATGAAGATGCGGCCAATAAGACCGGAAAGCTCGTTTTTCTCGTCCTGAGCCGCTGCCGAGCCGCTCAGAATCGACATCATCACTGCCAGGACTGCAATTACGGCCTGTTTCCCAGACATTTCCCCTCCAGGATGCGGGACTTACGGTTTTCTTCGGTAACGCTTAGGGTAGCATGAAGCACGAAGTTTTCATCCACAGGTTGTGCATTTCGTGGTCCCTACCGCCGGCGGATGGTAAAGAGTGGCACGCAGCTTGGGCTGACGGTTGCGCCTAAGATCTCCGTCAAAAATGTTAAAATGGTGAGATTGCATGCCCTCGAAGAGCCTCACTGTCTCACGTTCCCGCCAAAAAACGGCTGACAACTCGTCGAATAGCCCGGAACAAGTTGCGGGTCCGCAGAAAATTGGATTCGTCAGCCTGGGCTGTCCCAAGAACCTGGTAGACAGCGAGGTGATGATGGGCCTGCTGGCGCGGGCGGGGGCTGAAATCTCGCCCCGGGCCGATGACGCCGACGTAATTGTGGTGAACACCTGCTCATTCATCGAGAGCGCGCAACAGGAGTCGGTGAATACGATTCTTGAGATGGCTGGTCTTAAGACTTCAGGACGGGCGAAGAAGCTGGTTGTCGCGGGCTGTCTGGTCGAGCGGTTCAGAGATGAAATCCGCAAAAGCATTCCGGAAGTGGATGCCGTTGTTGGGACCGGAGAGTTGCAGAACATTTTGGCGGCCACCGGGATTATCCCGCCTGCGGCAGCCAATTCATCGCACAGCGCTTCCCCGTTCGTGGTGCTGCCTTCGCGGGCCGAGGGCGATGCCCGGGCGGCGCAGGGACGGTTCTCGCGCGAGCAGTGGGACGGAGCGATTGCGGATCTCCCAAATTACTTGTATGACGACGAGACTCCGCGCATTCTGGCTACGCCGAAATCCACGGCCTACATCAAGATCGCGGAAGGTTGCGATCATCCTTGTACGTTTTGCATCATTCCGCAGTTGCGGGGACAGTTTCGTTCTCGCCGGTTCGAGTCAGTTGTCGCCGAAGCCGAGCGACTGGCGCGAAGCGGCGTACGCGAAATTACGCTGATTGGGCAGGACACTACCTGCTACGGAGAAGACTTTGGTCTGAAGGATGGCCTGGCGCTGCTGCTGGAGAAACTGGCAAAGATTGAAAACCTGCGCTGGATTCGCTTCCTCTATGCTTATCCCAATAAAATTACGGGCAAGCTGCTGGAAACGATCGCGTCCTCGGAGAAGATCTGTTCCTACATGGATGTGCCGTTGCAGCATGCATCGGCACCGGTGCTGAAGCGCATGAAGCGCGGAGGCGGAGCTGATTTGTTTCTGCGCTCGATCGGCAAGATGCGGCGGGCGATTCCTGGCCTGACCTTGCGTACCTCGTTTATCGTGGGTTTTCCAGGAGAAACTGAGAAGGAGTTCGAAGAGCTGTGCGATTTCGTTCGCGAAGCGCAGTTTGACTGGATGGGAACTTTTTCCTACTCCGATCAGGACGGCGCGGACGCCTATGGACTGGACAAGAAGCTTTCGGTCCGCGAGATCGAGCGGCGACGCAAACAGCTGATGGGAATCCAGAGGCAGATCAGCAAAAAGAAAAAGAAAGCGCTCGTGGGACAGGAGTTCGATCTGCTGCTGGAGGGGACGTCGGAAGAAACCGATCTGCTCATGGAGGGCCGCACTTCGATGCACGCTCCGGAAATCGACGGCAAAGTCTTCGTGAACGACTTTCCGGCAGAGACTGAGCCCCAACCGGGCGAGTTTTATCGATGTCAGATCACAGAGGCGCACGACTATGATCTGGTGGCCAGGATCCTGTAGCGAGCTGTCGGCTAAGAGTTCTGTGCTTTAACTCAGCGAAAGGCTGGAATTTTCCCTGACTAATGCCTCGCAAACGCACTCTGAAGCTCCGCTGTCCAATCTGCAAGAAAACGGTGAAGAGCGGTGATCCTGAGTTTCCCTTCTGCAGTGACCGTTGCCGGACGATAGATCTAGGCAAGTGGGCAAGCGGCGCTTACGTGATCCCATCGCCGGTGACGGATGCTGATGAAGCGATCCGAGAGCGCACGCCCGAAGATGTGGACGAAGAATCGTGAAGGATACCGAGCAGCCCGATAGTCGCGCCGGGATGTCGCCGGGTCGCGCGACCGCATCCCGGGAAACGCCGCTCTGGGCCACGCTGGTCGCCACGTTTTTCGGTATCGGACGGCTGCGGCCCGGGCCCGGGACCTGGGCCTCGGCAGTGACCGTATTGTTGTGGGCTGCGTTGTGCTTTGCAGTTGTGCCTGCCTTGCGTACTCTTATCGCGATTGCTTTGGTCTTGCTTGTCGTGCTGATCGGAATTCCTGCGGCTACCAAGGTCGCGCGAGGTTCGGGGATAAAAGATCCGCAGTTTGTGGTGATCGACGAGGTTGCGGGTCAACTGGTGGCGCTAATCGCGGTGCCGTTCGCGTGGAAAACTTTTCTGGCTGGCTTTATACTTTTTCGTGTCTTCGATATCGTCAAACCGCCTCCGGTGCGACAACTGGAGGCGCTCCCTGATGGCACGGGAATCGTGCTGGACGATGTGGCTGCCGGCCTTTACGCGCTGGGAACAATGCATCTCTTGTTGCACTTCGATCTTCTAAGATAGTGTTGGGCAAAGCAGTACGAGTATTTTCCTCATGGGATTCTCCGAGCGCATCCTGGGCAAGAAAAATGTGAATGGCGGACCGCACATCGAGTCCGTCTCACCCGTGCTGGCGCTGGCGGGAGGGGAAATCCGCATCGCGGGTACGGGATTACGGCCGCAGCAGTACGAGCGTCCACGCGTGCAGTTCGGCGAGGTCGAAGGCGGGGTCGTTATCAGTTCGGATTCGTTTCTTGTAGCCCGCGTTCCCGAGGGAGCGACCTCGGGTCCGGTCGTGGTGGCTGCCGATGGGCATGTCAGCAACGCGCAGACGGTGAAGGTGGCCGTCCCAATTGCCGAGAACCTGCATCCCGTGACCAACCCGGCGCTTGATGCTCAGGGCAATATCTACGTGACCTTCTCGGGTTCGCGAGGGCAGAAGGTTCCGGTGGCGATCTTCAAGATTGATACCAACTACGCCGTGAAACCGTTCGTCGCGGAGATGATGAACGCAACTTCGATTGCCTTCGATCGTCAGGGCCAGATGTATGTCTCTTCGCGCCATGACGGCGCGGTCTATCGCGTGACGCCAAACGGCAGCATGACCACGTATGCCGAGGGCATGGGTGTGGCCACCGGGATTGCTTTTGATAAGAATCAGAACCTCTACGTGGGCGATCGCAGCGGTACCATCTTCAAGATTGGCTCCGACCAACAGGTGTTCGTCTTCGCCACGCTCGAGCCCAGCGTCTCGGCCTACCATCTTGCTTTCAGTCCGCTAGGCGATCTATTTGTGACGGGGCCGACAACATCAAGTTTTGACTGCGTGCATCGAATTGATCCCCAGGGAACGGTCCACACCTTTTACCGCGGCCTGGGACGCCCGCAGGGACTGGCTTTTGACTCGTCGGGAAACCTGTATGTAGCCGCGTCACTCTCGGGCAAACGCGGGATTGTGAAGATCACTCCCGATGGCAAAGCCAGCCTGGAAGTCGCGGGCCATGGGCTGGTGGGACTGGCTTTTGCCCCCGGTCGCAGCGTGATTCTCGCGACCACCGATGCAGTGCATCATCTCTCATGGAATATTCCGGGACTGCCGTTGCTGCCGGAGTAGGGCAGTACCCAGTACCTGGTACCCAGTTCCCAAAAGAATTGACAAGCGTTGCTGAGCAGTGAGTACCGGGTACTGAGAACTGCCTTCATCATTTACACTTCTAGCCGTGAATGCCGAGATCATCGCGGTCGGCTCTGAGTTGCTGACGCCCTTCCGCACGGATACGAATTCTCTCTATCTCACCGAGCAGATCAATCAGTTGGGCGTTGAAGTGGTTTTCAAGTGCGTGGTGGGCGACGATCTCAAGCGGCTGGTTGAGGCGGCGCAACATGCGCTGTTCCGGTCGGAGATCGTGATTTTCAGCGGTGGTCTTGGCCCCACAGAGGATGACCTGACCCGTGAAGCGGTCGCGGAAGCTTTGGGCGTTTCCTTGCGGCGCGACGAAGCAGTTTTGGCCGGGATCGAGCAGCGCTTCGCGGCGCGTGGCTGGAAAATGTCGGCTAACAATGCGAAGCAGGCGGACGTTCTTGAAGGAGCGACCGTGCTCCCTAATCCCAATGGGACTGCGCCGGGGCAGTGGCTGAGCGGCAAGTTTGACGGGCGCGAGCGCATCGTCATACTGCTGCCCGGGCCTCCGCACGAACTGAAAGCTCTGTTCGAGGCGGAGTGCGTTGAGCGGCTGCGGGCAAAGTTGCCGCGCGCGTTCCTGGCCACTCGCGTACTGAAGGTCGCAATGCTGGGAGAATCGCACGTGGATGCGCGCGTGGCGCCCATCTACAAGCGGTTCGGCGACGTGCAGACTACGATCCTGGCGGGAGCAGGAGAGATCCAATTACATTTCAAATCGCGCGCCGAGACCATGGAGGCAGCTCAGGCACGAGTGGATGAAGCGGCGGACGCGGTCGAGGAAGAACTCGATGACGCCGTGTACTCGCGAAACGGTGAATCGCTCGAACAAATTGTGGGCTACTGGTTGCAGATGCGCAACGCCACTCTGGCCGTGGCGGAATCGTGCACCGGGGGCTTGCTGGGAGAGCGGATTACATCAGTCAGTGGCAGTTCTCGCTATTTTGCCGGCGGAGCGATCGTCTACTCGAACGCTGTAAAGACCGAACTAGCGGGAGTGCCCGCCGACATGATTGAACGGCATGGAGCGGTGAGCCGTGAAGTAGCGGCGGCGCTGGCCGAAGGGATCCGGTATCGTTGCGAGGCGACTCTCGGGATCGGCATCACAGGGGTGGCCGGACCCGGCGGAGGAACTCCGGAGAAACCCGTGGGACTCGTGTTTCATGCTCTTGCTGGCGATGGGGGGACGGAAGTGATCGAGCGGAACTTTCCTGGCGATCGCAAGCGCATCCGCTGGTTCGCTACTACCCTGGCACTCGATATGGTGAGAAGGAAGCTGATGTGAAGAAAGCTGCTGGCTACCAGCTTCTGGCTGCTGGCTATAAAAGCCAGGAGCCGGCGGCTAGCAGCCGATTTTATGCGAGTATTCGTTGCTGTCGACATCGACGACGCTATCCGTGGACGCATTACCCGGTTTCTAGACGGAGTGCGCGGGTTTGCAGAGGAGGCGCGCTGGGTTCGGCCCGAGTCGTTGCACATTACGCTGAAGTTCATCGGAGAGAA
>DATHOK010000313.1:0-2920 GCA_035484995.1 Verrucomicrobiia bacterium
GATTTGAACGAAGAATTAGGAAGTGTATATGAACTATCGTTTCCATGTCCAACTCGATACGGATATATGCACTTGCCTCGCAACTTGAATTAGGAAGGCGTGATGTTGACCGTCCTCCGTGTTGACTGTAGGATTTCGTTCCGATGCCGAAGAACCGCAAGTCCGGACGCAAGAATGACTCGTTACTAAAGCTCCGCGACGCGGCTCTGCAACTGGGAATCAGTTTCCCCACCATCAAGCAGTGGATTTACAAGAAGAAGATCCGCAGCGTCCCGACCGCTGGCGGACATCACCGTATCCCGCAAAGTGAACTCGATAGGCTCCTCTTCCGAACCCGAGGGAAAACAGTTGCGGAACGAACTCAGGCGGCGCGCCGCGTAAGCGGGCGCAATCAACTGGTAGGCCGTATTGACCAGGTTCGCATCAGCGGCCTCATGGCCGAAGTAAAGATTTCTATTGGAGAGCAGCAAATTACTTCCATCATCACCGCAACCTCAGCGCGTGAAATGCACCTCAAGGCCGGCCAGACCGCGGTCGCGCTGATCAAGTCCACAGAAGTGATGATCCTTCGCGTGGGAGACTGATGGCCGGAGACTGGTTCCGGGTCATTCGGAAGAGTTCCAGCACGGCCGAGGCGGCCATCGTGTTAGCATTTACCTGTAGTCGCATTTCTCTCTCCGCTCTCCGCAGGCGTGCGCATGTCCCGCTCTCTTAGCACTTCCGTTCGCGTTCTTCTGGCAGGTTGCGTGCTCCTTTTGAGTCTCGCCTCCCGCGCTGCCGAGCCGTCGCCGTGGCTTGAGATCCACTCCACGCACTTCACCGTCATCACCGACGCGGGAGATAGAAAAGGCAAAGAAGTTGCCGTGCGCTTCGAGCAGATGCGGGCGGTCTTCGCTGTCCTGCTGATGAAGGAGCGCCTCCACGAGCCGCTGCCGCTGACGATTATCGCTTTCAAGAACGACAAGGACTATTACCAGACGGCGCCGCTGCGCCATGGTCAGCCGATCAACGGTCAAGCCATCGACTCTCAGCCCATCGACGTTCCCGGCTTTTTCCTGCCCGGAGAAGACCAGAACTTTATCGTGCTGAACCTGGCCGAGGAGGAATCCTGGCGCGCCGTCGCCCACGACTTCGCCCAGCTGCTGCTCAACTACAACTATCCTGAAGTCCAGGCATGGTTCGACGAAGGCCTTGCCGAATATTTCGGTTCCATCCGCGTCGACGACAGAAAGTACGAGATCGGTGGTGACCCAGAACTGCGTTCTGCCACCACGAGTGCCAATCCATCGAAGTCCCTCACCGAACTTCTCGGCGGACAAAATGGCGGCCAGTCCTGGCTCGCGCTTCCCGACCTGCTCACCACGAAGCCCGACAATGCAACCTACACCGAAAGCACGCACCACACGCTCTTCTACGCCCAATCCTGGATGACGATGCATTACCTGCTTCATGATAAAAAACTGCCGCAGACAGGAACCTATTTTGACCTGGTCGAGAACCAGCACGTCCCTGTGGAACAAGCGGTGCAGAAGGCCTATGGCATGTCTCCCGAGCAGTTCGACCGGGAGGTGAAAGATTACTTTCATTCGCTCACACCTTTGTTCCAGGCGCTGGACGCTTCGAGGCAACCGGGTTCCCATGCCTACATGCCGCAGGTCTACGAAGTGCCTGAGATCGTAGGGCCAAGTGACAGCGCGATCACATCCAAGTTTCTCCCCGAAGCGGATGCGCGCGCCACAGTAGATGAAGTGAAGATCAGAATTCCCGATCGCCACGACGCCGCGCTGCAGGAATTGCAGACGCTGGCCACGGCTCCCAGCCCAACCCAGGTTAGGAAGGCCAACGAGAAAAAAGAAAATAAGAATGAGAGCGAAAAAGGCGAGGACAGCGCGGCTCTACCCGTCGCAGTCCCCGGTAATGAGGTTGCCCATCGCGCCCTTGCCTGGGACCACCTGCAGCACAGCGAGTTTGAAGGCGCTGCCGAAGAACTGGGTAACGCTGCGGCGCTCAACCGTAGCGATATGTGGATCCGCTACTACTTCTCGGTGCTGAAATACCGCATGGCGCAGGCCAAACACACCGACATTCAGGGGCTGCCCAACATGATGCAGGACCTGCGCGCGGTGCTCGAATGGTATCCCGAATTCGCCGACGCCTATGACTTGATGGCCAGTGCGCGCCGCGAAGGCGGTGGGCCGGCAGGCGCCATGCAGGCCGAGCGCGCCGCCATCCAACTCAGCCCGCGGAACCAGCTGTACGTTTACCATATGGCGGAAATTTACGTCTCCGACAAAAAGTGGGTTGCTGCGCAAGCCTTGCTGGAACTCTTGAAGACCAGCAGCAATCCGCAGGTCGCCGCCGCGGCTGGCCAACAGCTGGCGCAGCTTGCCAACGAGCAGAAATACGGAGTCTCACCCGCGACCGCCGCCGCGGCCAGCAAACTCTCCAAGCCAAGTTCCCCGTTCGATGTGCTGGAGCAGGACGCAGCCAAGCGCGCCGCCACCGAGCAGACGGCGCAATCCGGCACAGCGGACAAACGGCCTACGAAGTTCCTCGAGGGCAAGCTGGTCGATGTGGATTGCTCCCAGTCCCCGGCGGCCGTTCTTACCGTGAGCTCCGGCAGCGCAGTTCTCAAGCTGCGCACCGCGGACTACAAGTCAGTGCTGCTCATCGGGGCCGACGCCTTCTCCTGCGAATGGAATAACCGCGCGGTCTCGGTGAATTACAAGGCCCGCGGAATGTCCGACGGCGATTTGGTGTCGCTGGAAGTACGGTGAAGCATCCCCTTCGCCTCCGCCGCTTGTCATCCTGACGAAGTGGAGTTCCCGGCGAGGCCGGGGACTCTCGAGGAAGGACCTCTGCACGTTGCCGGTGCTATGTGGATTTGTGCCGCGAAATATTCTTGCGTGCGCTCGCTGAA
>DATHOK010000314.1:0-3592 GCA_035484995.1 Verrucomicrobiia bacterium
GCGCTAAAGGTCGCAGCCTCGGCACACACTCGGTTAGAAGGCTATAATGGTGGCATCATGGCTGATCGCAATATTGAAACTCCCTCAATGTCGGAGGTCTGCGCGCGGGTTAGGCACCTGGGATATGCGGCGTCAAGACGGGTTCGTCTTTATGGCGAGGAGTTTGAAGTGGTTTCAGACCCGTTTCCCGAGGCGGATGGCATCGCGGTTCACGTTACAACAAAGAAGGATTCGAGAATCCGCGTGCTGCAGATTCCCGCAACCGTTCTTCAGAGTGTGAGAGGGCGAGTCGCTAACGCCGCCTGACTCAGGTCCGCCAAAACGGGCTCCCGAAGGCCGGCGCGAGGCATAGTCAAGATTTTGATTCCAACCATCGAAATTATTCATCCAAAGAAACGGGCGGTAACTTGACGGTGTTGTCAGGCGCGGCCTAGTATTCTGAATAGCATGATGAGTTTCAGCAATCTTCGCCAGATGTGTATGTGTGCATGTTGTTGTTGTGCATGCGTATGCTCTGGCGCAGGGAGGTTGCTGACTTAAGAGGTTCATAAACTTCAGCACTTATCGCCCACCGCCAGAGAGCATCTGGCGGTGGGTTTTTTTTGTGCCCAAATCAGCTACGAATCAGTTTATGGGAAATCGTCCTATGGCAAATCCGGCTATGGCAAATCCAGTCAAAGAAACGAAAGCGCAAAAGGTGGAGCGCCTGAAGCGCGCCATGAATCCCTGGGAGGGGCTGGCCGAAATTCGCCGCTTTGCGCGGGAGGGCTTTGCCTCGATTCCGCCAGAATGGATTGGAACCTACTTCCGCTGGTGGGGAGTCTACACGCAGGGCGATGGTGCAGGGGTTGTGGGCGGAAGGGACGGCCAGGGGCTGGCATTGCCGTTCTTCATGCTGCGGATCCGCATTCCGAACGGCCTGCTGCGCTCGGACCAGTTGCGAGCCATTGCCAGGCTAACCAGCCGCTACGCCCGCGGCATCGCCGATCTCACAGTACGGCAAAACATTCAGCTGCACTGGGTCACGATTGAGGCTCTTCCCGAGGTGCTTGAGGAGCTGTGGCACGTCGGGCTGAACACGATGGGCGCTTGCGGCGATGTCACAAGAAATATTACTGGCTGCCCGGTCTCAGGCGTAGACGCGGACGAGATCTGCGATGCGTCTTCCCTGGCGCTCGAAGCCGATCGAATGCTGGCGGCCAACGCCGAATTCTACAATCTGCCACGCAAGTTCAAGATTTCGATCACCGGATGCCGCGTGTGGTGCCCCTACCCGGAGATCAACGACGTCGGCCTGACTGCGACCCAGCGCGTGGTTCGTGGAACACCGGAGATTGGATTCGCTCTGCGCATTGGCGGCGGACTTTCTACCGAGCCCTACCTGGGTGCGCCGCTGAATGCTTTTGTGCGCTGGAACCAGGTTCTGCCTGTGATTAAAGGAGTCGCCGAGCTGTTTCGCGACTCCGATCAGTTGCGGGAACATCGCGAACGAGCGCGTCTGAAGTTTCTCTTCTTGCGCCATGGCTGGACGCCGCACGACTTCCAACAAGAGTTGGAGCGGCGCATCGGGTTTCAACTCGATCCCGCGGAACCTGAGCAGCCGCCAGCAGACGTCTACCGCGATCACATCGGGATTCATGCGCAGAAGCAGCCGGGGTTCTGCTATGTGGGAGCGACGGTCCTGCGCGGCCGGATCACTCCTGAACAGATGCACACGGCGGCCGATCTCGCCGACCGCTTCGCGAACGGCGAACTGCGCACCACAAACATGCAGAACCTGTTGATCGTCAACGTGCCGCGGCTGCGGGCGGACGACTTAGCAAGAGAGTTGGATGCGACTGGACTGCCGGTGAGCGGGTCGCCGTTCTCGCGCGGAGCCATCGCTTGCAGTGGGACTGAGTTTTGCAAGTTGGCGATAACCGAGACGAAGAGTTTTTCTCGCTGGCTGGTAGAGGAATTGGAAGACCGGCTTCCCGGATTTGATCAGCACCTGAAGCTGCACGTCACCGGTTGCCCCAACAGTTGTGGACAACACTGGATCGCCGACATTGGAATCGAAGGCAAAAAGATCAAAGTTAACGGCCATATGGTGGACGCCTACTACTTCTGCCTGGGAGGCGCCCTGGGCCTGAATCAGGCGATCGCGAGGCCGGTTGGCTTCCGCTGTGTGGCGACCGAGGTGCCGGAAGCCATCGAACGTCTGCTGCGGCGCTACCTCGCCGATGGTAGACCGGGCGAGAACTTGCGGCGATTCTTCGCCCGTCACAGCGACACAGACTTACGGAATTTTCTAGCCGGAGAGTTCGTAGAAGCAGTCGCCCGCGATCTGCCCGAGGGGCGCGTGCCTAGCAGCGTGGAAGGTTAACGCAGATTATGAGCAGCCTGTTTCCCATGTTCGTGAAACTCGAAGGTAAGCGGTGCCTCGTGGTTGGCGCCGGCAAGGTTGGCGAACCCAAGATCAGCGGTCTCATCGGGACTGGCGCGCGTGTTCACGTGATCGCGCTGGAGGCGTCCGAGGCCGTGCATCAGTGGGCAAGAGCCGGAGAGATCGCGTTGGAAATCCGCGGCTTTGCTCCGGCAGATCTTGACGGAACTTTCCTCGCGATAGTCGCCACAGCGTCGCGCGATTTGAATCGTTCGATTTATCACGAAGCGCAGCAGCGCAGGGTTCTGTGCAACGTGGTGGACGTTCCGGAGTATTGCGACTTTTATTATCCCGCGGTCGTGCGCCGCGGCGATCTGCAGATCGCGATTTCGACAAATGGGCAAAGCCCTTCGTTAGCGCAAAAGCTTCGCCAGCAACTGGAACGGCAATTTGGTCCAGGATATGCCCGATGGGTAGCGGAGCTGGGAGAGACGCGAAAGCTAGTGCTGGCGAGCGATCTTGATCCGCAACGGAAAAGTGATCTATTGCACTCGCTGGCGAGCCGCGAGGCTCTGAAGGTGGCGCTCGAGGAAGAGTCGGCGAAACGTGAGGAAGACAAGGGGGTAACAGCATGAACGGCAAGGTGTATCTGGTGGGTGCAGGCCCGGGCGATCCTGAGTTGCTCACGGTGAAGGCTCTGCGATTGCTGCGGACGGCCGACGTGGTATTTCACGACGACCTGGTTTCGCCCGAAATCCTGAAACTGATTTCACCCTCGGCTGAGGTTCAGAACGTGGGCAAACGCTGCGGCAGCAAAACCATCCGGCAGGAAGAGATTAACTTCTTGCTGGTCGCGCGTGCAGCTTCAGGATTGCAGGTCATTCGCTTGAAGAGCGGAGACCCGCTCATCTTCGGCCGTGCCGGAGAAGAAATCGAAGCGCTCCGCCGATTCAACATTGCGTACGAGATCGTTCCCGGAGTGACTTCAGCTCTTGGCGCTGCCGCTGCTGCCGGAATTCCCCTGACCCATCGGCGGGCATCTTCCACGATCGTGCTGACGGCTGGCCATCGAGCGTCTGTGGCTCGAGCGTCGGCGAACGAAGATGGGGATTGGACCAACTATGCCGCAGCGGAATCGACCCTTGTGGTCTACATGCCCGGCTCAGACTATGGCGAGATCTCCAGCCGGCTCGTTGACGCCGGATTCGCGGAAAGAACTCCGTGCGC
>DATHOK010000315.1:0-4107 GCA_035484995.1 Verrucomicrobiia bacterium
CGGCGGTGGAGAACATTGCGAAGTCGGTGATTCGGGAAGTAGTGGTCACGAATACCATCCCGCTGAATGAAGAAGCTAAGCGGGAGCCGAAGATTCGGGTGCTTTCAATTGCAGGACTGATTGGGCGGGCGATTCAGGCCAATCACGAAGAGACTTCAGTTAGTAAGTTGTTTATCTAGCGGCGGCGCTTCGGGCGCGGCCATTTGATGGAACACTCTTAGAAGGAATCGAAACTATGGCAACCACATTGGAACAGAACATTCTCGAAGCGCAACCGCGGGAGGCTGGAACCAAGAACCAGGCCCGGCGCGTACGGAGCGAGGGCAAAATTCCCGGTGTGCTTTATGGCGCGAGCAAAGATGCGCTGCCGGTGACGGTCGATCCGCGGCATGTGCTGCGCATTCTGCGCTCTGACAGCGGGCACAATACGATTTTCGATCTCGCGCTGCATGGTGGCGAACGCACAAAGGCCATGATTGTGGATTGGCAGTATGAGCCGATCAAAGGGCATCTGCTCCACATCGACCTGAAGCGCATCGCCATGGATAAGGCTTTGCGGGTCAACGTGCCGATCGTGCTGCAGGGTGTGCCGTTGGGCGTGAAGACTGAGGGCGGGATTCTCGAACAGATCCTGCGCGAAGTGGAGATCGAGTGCCTGCCGGCGGATATTCCCAGCCACATCGATGTGGATGTGAGCGAGCTTACGTTCGGCAAGGTACTGCGCGTATCGGATTTGCCGCACAATCCGAAGCTGAAGTTTCTTTCGGATGCAAACCAGCCCGTCGCTCACGTCACCAGCGTGAAGGAAGAGGTTGTGGCTGCGCCGGAAGCGGTGGCAGCGGAAGCTGGAACGGCACCGGCTGAGCCCGAAGTCATCAAGAAGGGTAAGGCGGAGACCGAAGAAGAGGGCGAGGCGGCTGCTGCTGAGAAGCCGGAGAAGGCCGAGAAGAAGGCTGAGAAAAAGGAAAAGAAATAGCGCCGTGGTGGCGGCGCGCCTCGCTGGGCTCGGTGGACGGGCGAATGCGCCCGTCCCCAAACGGTCTTTCTCAGTGTTTGGGATGGTGGCGTGAAACTGATCGTTGGGCTGGGCAATCCTGGTATCGAGTATCAGTTTACGCCGCATAACGTGGGGTTTTTGGCGGTGGATCGCATCGCTAGCGAGCGCGGGGTTGAGATCAGGAACAGGCAGTGCCGGGCGTTGACAGCGCGGATACAGGTTGGGGATGAGCCGGTGCTGCTGGCCAAGCCTGAGACCTACATGAATTTGAGCGGCGTCTCGGTCCGGGAGCTGGTGGCGGAATACGAAGCGAAGCCGGAAGCGGACCTGATTGTGATTCAGGACGAATTGGATTTTCCATTGGGCACGCTGCGGATTCACACGCGGCGGAGTTCGGCGGGGCACAACGGGATCGAGTCGATCATTGGAGCGCTGGGCACGCAGGATTTCTTGCGCATCCGGATTGGCGTGGCCCCGAAACGCAAGGTGGAAGACGGCGAACGGTATTTGCTGGCGCCGTTTCGCAAGGCCGAACTGGCGGTGGTGGATGGAATGCTCGATACTGCCGCTGAAGCGGCGATGGCGATTCTGACCGAAGGTGCGGCGGCGGCGATGAATAGATTTAACAGGAAGGAAGACAGGGACTAGGGTTCAGGGGAGTGGATGGTCCACGATGCATTTCTGACCCCCTGCCCCTGATCCCTAGCCCCTTCTAAAGATTTGGAGACAGCAATGAATCGTACTTATGAGCTGATGTTTATTGTCCGGCCAGATATGGCGGATGAGGATCTCGAAAAACTTATTTCGAACCTGGAGTCGACCGTAACTGGGGCGGCGGGTTCGATTAAGAGCGTGGACCGCATGGGCAAGCGCCGTCTGGCGTATGTCGTGCGCAAGTTCCGCGAAGGCATCTACATTTTGCTGACGATCGAAGGCGCGGGTTCGGTTGTGCATGAACTGGAGCGCCGTCTGCGGGTCACGGAGCCAGTGATCAAGTTCCTCACTGTGCGCATTGATGAAGAGCAGAAGCGGTTGGAGAAGATCAAGAAGCTGCGCGACGCGAAAAAGAAGGTGAGCGCGCAACCCGCGGCTGTGGCCGAAGAAGCGCCGGCGGCACCGGCGGCGGAAACTCCGGCAACGGCTTAAGAACAGTGGCCGGTGGTCAGTGACCAGTTCACGAAGGCGAGATCTGTTTTGCTGGCCACTGGTCACCGACCACTGGCCACTGATTAAGGAGCGTTATGACTGACGAGACTAAAGCACCAAGCGAGCGGCCAGAGCGGCCTGCTGGCGATGGACCTCGCGAATTCCGGCCTTCGGGAGACCGTCCGCGTTTCGGCGGCGGGGGGCGTTCCGGGCCCGGCGGGTCGCCGCGTGAAGGTGGGCGCAAGTTTTTCCGGCGCAAGAAGGTTTGCAAGTTCTGCACCGAAAAGATCGCCGACATCAACTACAAAGATTACCGCCTGCTCGGGCAGTTCGTGGCGGAGAGCGGCAAGATCGTGCCCCGGCGGTTGACCGGGGTGTGTTCGCCGCATCAGCACCGGCTGGCCTCGGCCATCAAGCAGGCGCGCAACATCGCATTGCTGCCGTTTGCCGGGCGGGCATCGTAAAGAATCAGCCACGGATCTGCACGGATTCTAACGGATAAGGCTTTAAGAATATTTTTGATTTATCCGTGGAGATCGGTGTGAATCCGTGGCAAAGAATTTCGAATCGGAGTCATACCATGGAAGTCATTCTCAAAGAAGATGTAAGCAAGCTGGGAGCGCGCGGCGACGTGGTGAAGGTTGCCGAAGGGTATGGGCGCAATTTTCTCTTGCCGCGGAAGCTGGCGATTGAGGCCACTGCCGGGAACAAAGCTGTCATCGTTCAGATGAAGGCCGCTTCGGTGCGGCGCTCGGCCAAAGAGAAGTCGCAGGCTGAGGAGCTTGCCAAGCAGTTTGAAGGGCTGTCGGCTACATTCCAGAAGCGCGCGGGCGAGCACGATCAGTTGTTCGGCTCGGTCACTTCGGGCGACATTGCGGACGCCATCGTGAAAAAGGGAATCAATCTGGACCGGAAGCAGATTCAGCTCCACGAACCGCTGAAGACCCTGGGCGAGTTCACCGTTCCGGTAAAACTGCACAAAGATGTGACCGCGCATTTGAAGGTTGTGATTGAGAAGGAAGCGGTCGCAGAGTAGGGGCGTGAGTCGGGCTTGGGCGCCTTGCCCGACCGATCTGCTCGAGATCCGAATCAACCCAGATACTGGCGAACGTCTTCCGGGCGCTTATCATCTGGGCATAATCGATCTCGCGGTTCTTTTCTACGGGAGTAAATCCGGAATATGACGCCTGGCGCGTTAGGAAGACGGAGTTCCTGGGCCTCCAGTTTTGTTACCAGCCTGGTAGGTTGGATCAGCTTTTCTCTAATCGTACCGCTCGCAGTGGGCTACTCTGGGCCGCCTTGGCCGTTACTGACGATCGCGGTCGTGATGGCCATCTTGCAGGTATTGATTTTGCGGTCTGCGTTCTTTCCTCTACGCATGGATCGCGGATTATGGTTCGGCGCTGTGTGGGGCGGTGTAACCGGCGCCGTGCTGATCTGGATTGGAGGGCCGTTCTTTCCACTGCTGCGCGATCGGCCCCTCATGTGGCTTGCCAACGGCGTCTACATCGGATTGGCCGTCGGAGCCTTTCTCTCATACTTCTATCGCGACGACCGGGAGATCGAACTCAGCGCCAAGGAACGGGGAATTGCTCCGCGATACGGCCGCGACGCGCATTGGCTGGAACCATTTGCCTTTGGAGCTTTCGCTTACCTAATCACTTTCCTGCCTCGATCGCCGGGACTTGGGGTCTATGTGTTCGTGGTGGGTGCGTTCAGTGGTGTCTTCGCCGCCGGCTCCAGCCACTTCTCCCCTGATCGCTGGAAGGGCTCCAAGCTGATGTTGCTGCTGATCCTTGCGGTGGGGTCGCTGCTGGGTGCATTGAGCAGCCTCTTGTTTCGCGAGTTCGCCGCCGAATTCTGGGGACGTTACTGGGTGCTGGGGGCCGTCGCCGGGTTCCTTACTTACTTGAGCACATTCCTGCGCGGACGAAGCCTGGCCAAACGCGAGGCCCACGCTTAGC
>DATHOK010000316.1:0-15072 GCA_035484995.1 Verrucomicrobiia bacterium
GCGCCTCCTCGAATTCCACCCGGCCCGCCGCTGGCGCGAGCTCTTCGTCTTCCAGCAGAAACAAAAACGAAGAGTCGCCGGTAGCAATCTCGTCTCCATGCTGCAGCCACTGCTGTTCGACGCCGGCGCCATTCACCAGGGTTCCGTTGCGGCTGTCGAGGTCCCGCACCAGGAATCTTCCGCCCTGCCCGCTCAGCAGACAATGTTTTCGAGAGACCGAAGGGTCGCTGATCGCGATTCCATTCGACGCCTCCCGCCCAATCGTAATTTCTCCCTCGGACAGAGGAATCGTCGAGTCTTTCAAGGGCCCGGAAACCGCCAGAAGTCGGGGATGCAAGCGCCTCACCTCGCGCCCTTCTTATCACACTTCAGCCCTAAATTCATTCCCGATATGAAGTTTTTCGGTTATCCGAACAGATAGGAGTTGCTATCCGATCGGATAGCATTCGGAGCCGGCCACCGGATAAGCGCCGGCGTCACCCAGACACAGATAGTGATTAAGCGCTTTGCTCAGAGCAGGTTGGACGGATACCTGCGGTCGCCGCCCAACTCGCGGCGATTGGCATACGGCATGCACTCCAAGGCTTGCGCTAGCGCTCGGCAAAAAGCGATGGGGGAAGCGCTTTTGCAGTATTCCTTGCCGGGATGGCGCAAATCAGGGATCCGAAGGGCCCCCTCATCGGATCCCTGGTCTTTTGTGGATGCCTTTTGTGGATGTCTTTTGCGTACGTCTCTCTTAAGTCCCGCAAACCTTCAACTCGCCACAGCTTCGTCCCCCGCCGAAGCAACCGCAGGTATCGGCACGGCCGCTCCATCGCGAAACGTGACACTGTTTCCCGAAATCGCCGGCACGCGCTCACCCGGAACCAGAATCCCCACCAAATTCAGCGGATCGGCAGCCGACAGCGTAATCGTTCCCGGCACGGGATCAAGCTTGCGCATCGCTCGCACCGATTCCACCGCCACCGGCAATGCAAACTGCTCGCCTAGAAATCCATCCACAAATCGCCCGCCCCGAATCTCGCCCCGATCCTCCAACCGGCGGAAGCCTGCCAGCAACTCCCGCCAGGGCGGCAGATTCGCCTCCCGCGCCAGCACGTCGCGCACCACAATTCCATAACGCCGCAGCAGCATCCAGCACGCTGCTTCGACTGCGCGAGGGCGCTCGACAACTTCATCGGTATGCAGCAGAGCCCAGCGACCAGCATTGTGCCGCGGACGCGTAGTCCGCCCACTGCCTTGCCCCGCCCGCCGTTTGGGATCGATCAACGAACGCAGATTGTCGAAGCCGTCGGCGGTAACCAGCCCCGCCGCCACCAACTCCCACAGTGCAGTCTCGATCTCTGCTTTTAACTTATCCGTGCCGCGCACGATGTCGGCAAAAAACGAGGCACCCCGCTGACGCAGAAAATCCAGCACCATCTGGGCGACATGGCTCAGGCCATTGTTTGCCGCCTGCTCCGCGCCGGGATGCCGTGGCGTCATCCAGTCAGCATCTTCGCGCACAAAGAAAGTAATCGGCGCAACACTGGTAGGAATGATGCGCCGCTGGCGAGAAGGAGCGCGCGTCTCCGATCCGCGGCCCGCGTTCGAATCAAGCGTCGCCGGATGCGGAGACAACCTTCCCCAACCCACTGCCCCGGTCAGGCAAAGCTGGTCCAGCCATTTGGGATCGTAATCCACAACCCGCCGCGCAAGCACCTGCCGCTCCCAGGCATTCGCGGGAATCTCAAACCCCTGCAGTTGTCGCAGCACTTCGAGCGTACCGCGCTCGCCCGCAACCTGCGTCCCCGCAGCCACATGCTGCCAGCGCAGCAGCCATTGCATGAACTGCGCCGCAGTCACCGGCTCAATCTGTTTGCGTAGCGTAGCAACCGTCAGCCAGTGAATGCGAGCCAGCAGTCGCCGCTCGCACCATTCCGTCTCGGCCGCTTGGGTGGGGACAGCAGCGCCACTGAAGTATCCCCGTAGAACGGTCCCGCTGGCCTCCATGCGAAGCAAAGCATTCGAGATCTCAGAAGCGCCAATCCCTAAGGTCTCTCCAAGTTGCACAGCCGTGGTCGGCCCCAAATGCGACATCCATCCCGTAACCACCGTAAATAAAGCATCGTCACGGGAAGGCGCCGTTGTTTCCACGTCCGCCAACGCACTCTCAAATTTCGCCTCGGGGAACAACACAGAAAAAGTCTTTGCACGCTCTGCCGCGATCCAATAGCTCCGTCCGCCAGAAACTGCCGACGCAGCGCGACCTTCTCCGACTAAACGATCGAAATGAAACTTCCACTGCTCCGTACTGAAATCGCGCCCGCTCTCCGGCAGCGCCACCAGCGTATGCAGCACATCATGCAATTCATCGGCGTCGCGCACATCCGGCCAGGCTTCCTCCCGCACCTGCGCAATCGCCGCCGGATCCAGCCCGCCCACTTCCTCGAGTACCGATTCCGGCAGCATCCGTCGCATCTGCACCGCCCGCGCCCGCCGCTCCTCAAGTGGAGCATCGTCAAGAAACGCATATGGATTCGCATTCAGAATTTCATGCGAAAACTGCGATGGCACCGGGGTATCGACCGCGAGACAACGAATCCGTCCATCCGCCAGCCCGCTCAGCACAGACTTCAGCCCGTCAATATCCATCGCTTCGGTGAGCACATCCTTCATCACTTCGTTCACCAGCGGATGATCCGGAATCTGCCGCTCACCCTGAATATTTTCGAAGCAAGCCGCCGCATCAGGAAAAACCGAAGCCAGCAGATCATCGGAGCGCATGCGCTGAATCTGCGGTGGAACTTTCTTTCCGTTTTGAAAGCGCAACAGCGCCAGAGCCCGGTTCGCATCCCAACGCCATCGCGTGGCAAAGATCGGAGAATCCAGCGCCGCCTGCTCCAGAATCGGCTGCACCGTCGCGGCTTGCAGAAAATTAAAAACGTCTCCCAGTGGAAAGCTGTGCTGCTCAGCCAGAGCGATGTTCAACCCGTTGTCAGTAGCTGCAGCCTGCAATTCGAAGTTGAACCCAACACAGAAACGCTTGCGCAGCGCCAGTCCCCAGGCCTTGTTGATGCGCCCCCCAAATGGCGCGTGGATGACAAGCTGCATTCCACCGCCTTCATCGAAGAAGCGCTCCGCAATCACGGTCGTCTGCGTTGGCACGGCACCGAGCACTGCTCGCCCCTGCAAAATGTATTCAATCGCCTGCTCCGCCCCGGAATCATCAAGTCCGCACTCCTCTTTGAGCCAGCCAACTACTCGAGCAACTTCCGGCTGTGTAGCCGAGAAGCCGACCGGCGAAGTATGCTGCAACATCTCGCTGATTTTTTCCCGCAGAGTTCCGATGTGCTCCGAAAGTTCCTGAGTTCGTGCCGGCGCTTCCCCACGCCAGAAAGGAACGCTGGGCGGAGCGCCATGCGCATCCTGCACCAGCACCCGCCCGGCGTTGGTTTCGATCCGCCGGATCATCCACGACGTGTTTCCCAACAGCATGATGTCGCCGCGATTGCTCTCCACGGCAAAATCCTCATCCACCGTCCCCACCACAATGCCATCGGGCTCCGCGACTACGGCGTAAAGCGAGTTGTCTGGAATCGCTCCCCCACTCGTGATCGCCGCCAGCCGCGCCCCGCGCCGCGCCCGCAGCTTGCCGTTCACTCGATCCCGGTGCAGGTACGCACCATAACGCCCGCGCCGCGAGGCGATGCCCTCGCTCAGCATCTCCAGAATCGCATCAAAGGTTGCCCGCTCCAGATTGCGATACGGATAAGCCCGCCGCACCAGCGCGAATAACTCATCCTCACTCCAGCCGTCGCTGGCAGCGGCATCGCCGACCGTAGCACCCGTAGCGCCGGCGTCCCCGCCGGCTGCAGCGAGCCCATCCTGGGCTCGCTGCGGCAATCGAGGCGCAGCCGTCGTTGTTCCCGCAGCGCAAGCGGCCACGATTTGCTGCGCCAGCACATCCAGCGGCGCGTCCGGAATCATCAGCCGGTCCAGATCGCCATGCCGAATCGCCCGCACCAGCGCCGCACACTCCAGCAAATCGTCGCGCGTTGTGCAGAAAAGCCGTCCCTTCGGCACCGCGCCACGCCAGTGTCCAGACCGTCCCACGCGCTGCAGCGTCACCGCAATCGCCCGCGGAGAATTGATCTGCACCACCAGGTCCACTGTTCCCACGTCAATGCCAAGTTCGAGCGAAGCAGTCGCCACCAGCACCCGCACCCGGCCTTCCTTCAAATTCTTCTCCGCCGCCAGGCGCAGCTTGCGCGACAAGCTCCCGTGATGCGCCGCCACATTCTCTTCCCCGATGCGCTCGCCGAGATTGTGCGCGACGCGCTCCGCCATCCGCCGCGTATTCACAAACACCAGTGTCGACCGGTGCTGCTCGACCAGCGTCACCAGCCGGTTGTAAACCTCGTCCCACATCTCGTTTGAAGCTACCGGCCCCAAAGGCATCGCAGGAACTTCAACCGCGAGATCAAGCGTCCGCTTATGTCCAATGTTGACGATGACGGGATCAGGCCGGGCTTCTCCCGAGTTGGAGTTGCCGGTCAGAAAGTGCGCGACTTCTTCAATCGGCTTCTGCGTAGCCGAAAGCCCAATCCGCACCGGCGGTTTGCGAGTCAGCGCATCCAGCCGCTCCAGCGACAAGGTCAAATGCGCCCCGCGTTTGTCGTCGGCCACAGCATGAATCTCATCCACAATCACGGTCTCAACATCGCGCAGAATCGCCCGGCTCTTATCCGCAGTCAGCAGAATGTAGAGCGACTCCGGCGTGGTCACAAGAATGTGCGGCGGCCGCTTCAGCATGGCGCGCCGCTCGGGCATCAGCGTGTCGCCGGTGCGCACTGCAGTGCGAATCTCCGGCATCAGCAGCCCGCGCTCGCCCGCCATGGCGAGAATTTCCCCCAGTGGCACTTCCAGATTTTTCTGGATGTCGTTGCCCAGTGCCTTTAGCGGCGAGACATAAAGAACTTCCGTACGAGCCGCCAGATCGCCCGCCAGCGCCTTGCGCACCAACCGGTCGATGCAGGCCAGAAACGCAGCCAGCGTCTTGCCCGACCCGGTGGGCGCCGAAATCAGCGTAGGCCGCCCTGCCAGAATGTGCGGCCAGCCCTGCTCCTGTGGCTCAGTAGGCGTGCCAAACCGCTGCACAAACCATTCCGCGACGAGAGGATGAGCCCAGGCGAGAGAGGAAGGAAATGAGGTCACAACCAAAATATTCTATCACGCCTGCTTTCGCAAAACGTTCGCCTCACGGCCGGCCCGGGCAATAGCAGCTCAGGCTGCTCTCCGCGTCCGCCGGAGAAGTTTTTCCGGACCCTCGGTGCTAGAATTCTCCGTCCATCCCCGAACCCAGGAGAACCAACTTGACCATGTTGCGCTCGCTGACCTGCTACGTACTACTCTTCGCGTTCACCCAATTCACCGTGGCCCAAACTTCTTCGGAAACAGCCGCCCCGTCCGCCGCCTCCGCGCAGCTTCTCGGCTACACCTCGCAAACTTCCGGCACCGAGCGCGACCTGGAAAAGAAGTTTCAGGATGGCATCGTCGCCGCCAACATCCGCGAGAACGATCGCCGGCTCAGCGCGCGTCCCCACCACGTCGGCTCGCCCTACGATAAAGACAACGCCGAGTGGATGCTCGCCCGCTTCAAAGAATTTGGATTTGACGCCCACATCGAAACCTTCGACGTATTATTCCCAACTCCGAAAGAGCGCGTGCTCGAACTACTCGAGCCCACAAAGTTCCGCGCCAAACTGCAAGAACCTGTCCTCGCGGTCGATCCAACTTCCAATCAGACTTCCGAACAACTCCCCACCTACAACGCCTATTCAATCGATGGCGACGTAACCGCGCCGCTCGTATACGTGAATTACGGCAACCGTGACGACTATGAACAGCTCGACCGTCTCGGCGTTTCCGTCAAGGGAGCGATCGTGATTGCGCGCTACGGCGAAGGCTGGCGCGGCATCAAGCCCAAAGTCGCCGGCGAGCACGGAGCCATCGGCTGCATCATCTATTCCGATCCCAAGGGAGACGGTTATTTCCACGGCGAAGACTATCCCGAAGGCGGTTGGCGGCCACGCGAGGGCGTGCAGCGCGGCAGCGTAATGGATACAGACTATCCCGGCGATCCTCTGACCCCAGGCGTCGGCGCAGTTCCCGGCGCAAAACGGCTCGCCATCAAAGACGCAAAAACCATCACCAAAATACCTGTGCTCCCAATCTCGTACGCCGACGCGCTGCCCTTTCTCTCGGCTTTGCACGGTCAGATCGCACCGGAAAACTGGCGCGGAGCGCTGCCCATCACCTACCACATCGGTCCGGGTCCAGCGCGCGTGCACCTCAAAGTCGTCTCGAACTGGGATACCAAACCCGTGAACGACGTGATCGCGACCTTGCGCGGCTCGACCACTCCCGATCAATGGGTGATTCGCGGAAATCATCACGACGCCTGGGTGAATGGCGCCGACGATCCCCTCGCGGGAATGTCTCCGGAACTCGAAGAAGCTCGCATGCTCGGCGAACTGCACAAGCAGGGCTGGTCTCCCAAGCGCACCATCATCTACTGCGCCTGGGACGGCGAAGAGCCCGGCTTGCTCGGCTCCACGGAATGGGTTGAGACTCACCTCGACGAACTGCGCAAGCGCACCGTCTCTTACCTCAACACGGATGGCAACGGCCGCGGCTTCCTTTTCGCTGGTGGAACTCAGGACCTGCAGGCCGTGATCAGCGCAGTTGCTGCCGACATCAATGATCCCGAGAAGAATATCTCGGTGCGCGAGCGAGCCCACTTGCGCGCCATCCTGAGGGCCAAAGACGCGGAAGAGCGCGGCCAGATTCGCAAGAGCGCCGATCTCCGCGTCGAGGCTCTTGGCGATGGATCAGACTACACGGCCTTTCAAGACCATGCCGGCATTTCCGCGCTGGATATTGGTTTTGGCGCCGAGGACGAAGGCACTCAGTACCACTCCATCTATGATGACTTCTATTGGTACACGCACTTCGCTGACACGGACTTCGCCTACGGACGCGCATTAGCCCAGACAGCGGGCACGGCGATGATGCGAATTGCCGACGCCGATCTGCTTCCCTATGACTACACTCCGCAGGCCGAGGCCATCACTAAGTATGAAACCGAACTCGAAAAGCTGCTTAAGGAGAAACAGGACGAGTTCACCGAGCGCAAGCTCGAACTTAAGGAAGGAGTCTTCACCGCGACTTCCGATCCGCACAAAACCTACATTCCGCCACCAGCCGAAATCGTGCCGCCATTCATGAACTTCGCTCCACTGAAGAATTCCCTCGAACTGCTGAAGAAGAGTGCGGATGATTACTCTAAGGCGCTGGCCAAATTCAAGAGCAGCGGTGCGACGGTTTCTCCGCAAGCTCTCGACGCGGTGAACGCCGATCTGCTCGGCATCTCGCGCCTGTTCCTGAACGAGAAAGGTCTGCCCGAGCGTCCCTGGTTCAAGAACCAGATCTACGCTCCCGGGGCTTACACGGGATACGGCGCCAAACCCGTCGCGGCTGTACGGGAATACATGGACGAAAAGAAATGGCAGGAAGCCGACGCTCAGATTCCCATGGTCGCACAAGTGGTAGAGAACATCGCTGGCGGAATCAGCAAGGCTGCGAAGGATTTGGATGCTGCGTTAGCAACGAAGAAGTGAAGTAAGAGCGCTTCGTGTTCCCGCAGATCGTCAAAGGTCAGAAAAAAACCCACCGGATGCTTGCTTGGGGCGTGCTCGGGTCAGCATCCGATGGGCTACCGTTTCTCCTTACTCACCCTGTTGTTTTCAGGAGTATTTAACCTGATTAAACCCTAGAACCCCGCCAAGTTCCGTCTAATTTTGTAAAACTTTGTAATTTTCGCGCAAACGGAGCCATCTTTCTAACGATCAATCGGGCAGATACTGTAGACATCTGCGGATCATTCTGTAGAAAAAGGGACTCCGCTGCGAGAACAACCAAATCACAGTCGATCCTGTCCTAACCTAATCCGTAATCGCCGCCGTCTTCGAAGCCATCAGCTCCGTGAAGCGCGGATTTTTCCGCAGGGCCGTAAACTCTTCGTCTTTGTACACATTCTTCAAATCCTTATAGCCGGCCTCCATCGCTTTCTTCAGGTACTCAAGCGATTGCTCTGAATAGCCCATCTTGGCGAATAACTTCGCGACCGTGTAGTCGAAGCGCGCGCGATCTTCCGGGCCAGTCAGTTGCGCCTCAATGCCGGTACGTGAACTTCGTTCAAATACTCCAGGGTCGAGCTGCAAGGCGTGCTGATAGGCGGCAACGGCGGGCTCGAACTTTTTCTCGGCAAAATACGCCGCTCCCAGATTGTTGAAAAACGCCGCGGAAGTATTATCGATCGCGATGGCTTTGTCGCATTGCTTTATGGCAGCGCCGTATTTGTGGTCTCCGTAATACGCGACTGCAAGGTTGCCATAGGCTTCCGCAAAAGCGCGATTCGCCTTGATCGCCCGCTCGCAGCTCTTGCGCGCATCCCTCCAGCGGCCCATGAGCAACTCGCTGCGGCACATTTTATTCAGCACTGGGGCGTTATTGGGTGACTTCAGCAAAGCGGCGCGATAATAATCCACCGCATCCAAATAGAGCTTCGCCGCATGCAAGGCGTCGCCCTGCTGCTCCAGAGCGGCTGCGGTTGCTTCCGGCGCCGGAGGGTCGATGGCGCGAATCAGCGGCGGCGCGATCTGCACTTGCTCCGGATGAGCAACTTGTGCCAGTGCCGCTGTGAAAGGGATTACAACCAGAAGAAGAATCAGGCAGGCCTTTCGGTAGGACATACACACCCCCAAGCGACCAACTCCCACGCGGCCATTTTGCCATACTTTTCGCCAGGCGGCGAAGAAATTTCCGTCTGTCTTCCCGGCATAGGGTGTTGCTCTTCCGCTCAAATAAAGTTCCGGCGTGCCCCCTCTAGTGAATGTTTTGCCTAAGCAGGAACCTAAAACCGGATAGACCCCCTCCCCCATTCCCTCCGAAAGTCTCGCGGGGCCCGGGTTCTGCAAAAAATGTCTGCAAAATCTTGATGGCAAAGAGCTTAGAAGTCAAAATCTTGAGAACAAACGCCTAGGGAGCGAGCCGATTCGGTCGCCTATGCCCCGTGCTCCTCGGCCATAATCGCGCAACTTTCGATAGCTGACACAAGGTTGAATGTCACAACGAGCTGTGGATTCTTCCAAGCCTATGAATCCGCCCATCCGACTCAAGATCGCAGCCCGACCCCAAGTTGGTTTGACCGTCATCGGCGAATTCGCGGTTCACTCCTAGTCCGGAAAGCGTCCGGGAAGCGCTGCTGGGGCAGGCTTCTACAGACGTTGTCTGCAGGGACTTTCTACTCTAGCTGTTGAAAACCTTGGGAAAAACCCTCGCGCAAACTGACAGAGCTGTCGTACACTGCTCTCCCCCCTATATTCCCTCCGAAAGGAAACTACTATGCGTAAACACCTCATTGCTCTCGTCGCTGTGATCGCGCTTGTGACCCTGGGTGGATCGGCCCAGGCGCTCGCGCAAACCGCAAATCGGCCTTCCGCAAGAAGGGTCTTTGGGTTTCAGGATTCCAAGACCGGAGCCTTTCATCCTCTGGGGAATTCGGCAGACATAACTGACGCTGCCGCTGCAACCACAACTTATACCGGCACGGTCGAAGCCACGGTTACGATCACGTTAAAAACAGCCCTTCCGTCAGGGGACAAAATCGTTTGCACTGTAACCGCGGACGCAAGTTCCGAGAACGAGACGGCGGGCACGGTCTTCGACTATGACGAAAGCGCATCCAGCATTGCCACGGTATCCGGTTCCACGGCGACTTGCAAAGTGAACATCCCCTTTTCCTGGGTGTTATTCACGCCTTCGACCACCGTCATCAACGGGCTCCAAGGCGGCTTGGAGGTGATTATGTTTTCACCAACCGCCACGGTGACTACGGAATTAGCTGCAGATTTTGTGCGGGAGCACACTCAGCCAATCACCATCAACGCTGGCAAACCTGCCGACGGGGTGCTGACCGTCGCCGTGGCCGTAACCCTGTAAACATCGTTGCAACCTCAACGGGTGCCCCGTCCTGGTCGCGTCCTTTGCGACAGGGCGGGGCTTTTGACTTCCCTGGAACGCTAAGCATCAGTGCGGTGCAGTCTGGGTAGTATCTGGCGGCTTGGGCGGCGGCGTTGGAGATTTGTCGTCCTTGAAGATGCCGGCGATTTTACCGAAGAATCCCTTCTTCTTTTGCGCGTCGTTTTGTGGGTCTTGTGCGTTGGCCGAATTCGGAGGCGGCAGTGGTTTCTGGGCGCCGCCGAAGAAGCGGGAGAGGAATCCGGTCACTCCTGCCTGCTGATCACAAGTCTCGCGCGGCTCCGTGCCCGACACGAAGGCCGCCGTGTAATCGTCCGGACAGGAAGAGGTAGCCAGGCGATTCGTAGCCTTGTCCAGTTGCACGTCGACCACGCCGTTCGGCTGCAAGAATTCTTTCATGCCGGCATACTCCGGCAGCGCCGAGGCCTTCTTCATGAACTCCGTCCAGATGGGTCCGGCGGTCTGCGCGCCAGTGAGGCGAATATCGCTGTAGTCGTCGTAGCCGACCCACACGATGCACAATAAATTCGAAGTGTAGCCTGCGAACCAGCCGTCGTGCGAAGTGCCGGTCTTTCCTGCGGCCGGCAGCAAAAAGCCGTGCAAGCGAACCGCCGAGTAGCCGAGGCCGTTGTTGATCACGCCTTCCATCATGTTGGTCATGACATATGCGATGCGCGGATCGAGCACCTGGCGCTGGTCGGTCTTGAAGTTCGCCACCACGTCGCCCTTGGCGTTGCGCACCGAGTTCACAAGAATTGGGGAAAGACGGTCGCCGCTGTTGGCGAACGAGGTGTAGGCTCCCGCCATATCGAGCGGAGGCGCGTCATACGATCCCAGGGCCATGGCTGGCGTCGCTTTCACGGAAACAATTCCCGCCGACTTTGCCAGGTCCGCCACTTTGTCGTAGCCGACTTCTTCCGCGACTTTGACGGTCGCGTTGTTCAGCGACATGGCCAGCGCATAACGGAGCGTGACGTCCCCGTGGTACTCCTCTTTATAGTTGCGCGGCTCATAGATCTGGTCGCCGTAGGCGAAGCTCGTGGGCGCATCGGTCACCGTGGAAGCTGGCGTAATCACATTGGTTGAGCCGTCGAGCGCGGTGTTCATGGCCGCCGCATAAACGAATGGCTTGAAGATCGAGCCGGTGGGCCGCTTCGACAAAGCATGATTCAGCTGACTGAAACCGTAATCGCGTCCTCCCACCAGGGCCAGCACCGCGCCGGTGTGCGGATCGAGCACGACCATCGCCACCTGGGCCTGCGGGCCCGGCGCCACCGTCGTCTCAATTTTCTTGCCCACCTTCACTTTCTTGGTTCGCATCTTAGTGACTTGCTCGTCCACCAGCTTCATCCCCATCTCAACCGACTGCGCCGCTGCCTTCTGCAGATCGGGATCGAGCGTCGTATAAATGCGATAGGACTGGTCGTTCAAGTCATGTTCACTGAACTTGTTGATGAGGGTGTCGCGCACCATATCAACGAAATACGGCGCGTCACTGGCTTCCACGTTGGGCGGTGCCAGTTTGAGCGGAGCCGCCTTGGCTTTCTCAGCCTGCTCCCGGGTAATGGCGTGGGTTTCGACCATCGAATCGAGCACCAGGTTGCGGCGCTCCAAAGCGCGCTCGGGATGCCGGTAGGGCGACAAACGGCTCGGTCCCTGGATGATGCCTGCGAGCAGCGCCGCTTCGGGCAGGGTGATGTCTTTCAAATCTTTATTGAAATAGGATTGCGACGCTTCGCCGAAGCCGCTGATGGCGAATGATCCGCGCTGCCCCAAGTTTACCCAGTTGGCATAGAACTCAAGAATCTGCTGCTTGCTGAACTTCTGCTCCATCTCTTCGGCAATGAGCATCTCGGTCAGCTTGCGGCGGACGGTTTTTTCCGGCGTCAGGAAGAAACCGCGCGAGAGCTGCATGGTGATGGTTGAACCGCCCTGCTCGTGGCGTTGCCGCGTCAGATCGATCCAGCCCGCCTCAAACATGCGGATGAAGTTCACCCCGCTGTGCTCGAAGAAACGCCGGTCTTCGATGGCCAGCACCGCATCGATCATTACCTTGGGAATGTCGGAGTACTTCACCACCTGGCGCTTGGAGCGCTGTCCGGAATCGAACAACGCGGTCACCAGCTGCGGCTCCAGTTCGTAGGCCGAAAGCTCATTGCCCCGGCTGACGATCTTACCCACCTGTCCGTCCTGAATCGCAATGTGCGCCGCTTCCGGACTGTGGTAGCTCTCCGCCCCTGGAGTAATCTGGATCCCGTCGCTTACCAGGTGAAAGGTGCCGAGGGGCGACTGCCCTTCTTTATCTGAATATCCCGCGCGGACGAGGAGCGCAGCGATTTCCCGGGCATCTATTTTGTCGCCGTCGTGCACCGTCCGCGGCAGAGCGTAGATCTTGGCGGAATTGCTGAACACCGGGCTGCGGAAGCGTTGCGCAATGATGCGGTCGTACTTGATGTAGTAGTAACAAAAAAATCCGCCCAGGCCGATCGCCACCACCAGGAAGATGATGACCGCGGCTCGAATCACTGGATCGCGCGTGAGCCTGCGGGCTGCCGGGCCGTTGCCCGGTCCGTTGTTTCCCTTTCTCGGGATCTTGATCTTAATGGCCACAGTTTGACTCAACGCCGCGACAAGACTGCCTGCTGGTCAGACGATGGAATGCGCCAAAAGGTTTGCCTTGCGCTCACCCTTTGCGCTTCCCTGCCGCCGTTTTACGCCGTGGGCAATGTCAGGACGCGATGCTTCCATTGTACCGCCGCGCATGCCAACAAAAAGAGACCCGCAGTTCATGCGGGTCTCTAAGCTGTTAACAGTCTGTGATGCTGATTCGGCTATACCGACTGGGCCAGAAGTGCTTATTGCGGATCCTTATTGCGGATCGGTCACCGCCCAATATCCAGTGGTCACCAGCGGAGTCGGCGTGAGCGGCTCCGTAAGTGCACCCGTGCCGGCGGCGACATCCATCACCGCAAGCTGGGGGGTAGCGGTATCTCCGTAAGAAAACAGATAATCGCCGCTCTGGTCGAACTGACCAAACAACGCAAAAGTTACGCCGCTGAAAGGCGAGCCGGGCGGTCCTACAATGGGAGTAAGCGCGCCGGTGGTCGTGTTCAGCAAGTAGCCTTCCAGCGGATTGTATGCTTGGCCGTTGTCGGCGACGCTGAAAGAGTAGACAAACTCCCCGTTGGCCTCGACTGGCTGGACCGCGATATTGAATGGCGCATACGTCGTGGCGAATGGCGAGTTGGCTACCGGTTTGATCGAGCCCGGCGCCGTGCCGCTTTGCTCAATGTAATAAACGTAGAGATGCTTGTCGTCGGTGGCCGCCCCGGCGGCCACACTCTGGCCACTGGTCCCGATCAGAAGTGTTCCGCTCGGCTCGCCCTGCACCGCCCACATGTTATAAGCCGCAGAAGGGATAGAAAAGAATGGACTGCCCACAACCGGCGCGAGAGTGCCCTCACTGCTTCCGGTTCCGATGCTGTATGCCGCGATACCGAGGCCCTGGTGGTCGGCAGTAATAGATGTCACATACAGATATTTCCCCAGGCCGTCGGTGGTCATGTTCCAGGGTTGGAACGCGCCAGTCGAGAACGGAGAATTCGGGACGGGCGTGAGCACGCCCGGTGTTGATCCGCTGCCCGGTCCAATCTCATAAACCCATATCTCGTCGTTACCCGCATCGGCGACAAATAAGAGCGTGCCTGCGGGATTGGTGATCATGCTGAGTTGATTGAATCCGCTCACACCGACAAATCCAAGATAGGACACGCTGTAAGGGCTGCCGGTGATTGCGGTAAGCGCTCCGGACGTCTTATCGACAGACCATCCATAGATCTGCCCCGTCGAGGCAAACGCGGTGTAGAGAAATTGCTGCTGTGCCACCACCACTCCGATGCTGGGATCAGCGGGTGGAATCAGCGGCGCGTTGAAGCCCGAGATCGGAGCAAACGTCCCCGCACCCACGTTCAACTCAAAGCCATCCATGGTGCCAGTAGTGGTGCCGCCGATCTGATCCACGGCATAAGCAAAAGCCGTTGCTCCGCCGCCACCGCCACCACCGCCGCCTGTGCCGCCCGTGCCACCTCCGCCAAACCCCGAACCGGAGGGCGTGCAGCTCGAACTGCCGAACGTGACGGCGCAATTGTAGGAACCGCCGCAAGCGGCCAGGAACATCAATGCCAGCGCCACCAGCACACTGAGTAGCACTCGAACTTGCATCTTCATGAACTGCCTCCACCTGAGCTTCACTGGTTGCGGACACCCTGGCTGCAAGCGCTGAGGAAACGATTGCGAATCTGCTTCTCGCCCGTTCCAAGCCGTTCCACTCGCGCGTTGCCGCTTGCCCGTAACGGCCTGATCAGCGGTAAACGCGTGATAAAGCTCTTAACCTAATTGCGATAGTAGGTGGAAGGTAACTTAGTGGCAACGTTACGAATGTCACTGGCCCTTAAGAGAGAATTATGGGTACTAATCGAGGCGCGGAAGGCGGCACTAACTCGGGGCTCTCTGCCGTCTTTTAAGATTGTGCGTAAGCCTGACCCATTCCTGAGAGAGGTTGTCTTTCAGATTTAGACCCACAGATTTAGACTCAGGCCGCCGTCGATTCCACGGAGTGACCAGGAAACTTTGTAAAGGCGCTAGGGGCTTGGGTTTCCCGGCTTAATAGTTTCTATCTGACCGCATGCGATGCGATGCGAGCCGCACTTACTCATTCCTAATCTGAAGATAAAATCCTTGCGCCGCGCGCGAAAACAAATCCCGCTGTGACTATTGGACGTGACCAATGGTTTGCATGGTAACCACACATTTCCCTTGCCTCCATTATTAGAAGCTGACAACATTCGGATTGGAATCAGCGGGGATTTTTTCAGGAGGATTCTCTCACGTGAAACGCACAAACATTCTGGCCGCATTGCTGGTCGCCCTGTCGCTCATCTCAACCGGATGCGGCACTTCGGATTACGTTCAGTCGATTGAGATCACATC
>DATHOK010000317.1:0-5167 GCA_035484995.1 Verrucomicrobiia bacterium
CTGGCCGAAGGCATCAGCATGGAATTTCAAGGTGTCTTCGCGAACGTCTTTAACCATAACCAGTGGCTGGATCCAGTGGGCGCGAACGCGATGGGGCTATTCGGGGCTTCCACTTTCGGCGCACTGGGTGGCTCGGCGCAGGAGCAGCCCGGCGGCGATCGACAGATCGAGATCGGCGCTCGCGTTCGCTTCTAACTCAAACGAAGTTCGTAGCTTTCTTCCGGCCGCACCTGTCAGGTGCGGCCGTTTTTTTGGCGTTCGACCTTCTGCATGGAGTATCGCCGCTACTTTCCGATGCAGAACTTGCTGAAGATCAGATTGAGAATGTCATCGGTGGTGCTGGCGCCGGTGATGGCATCGACGGGCTGGAGAGCGCTATAGAGATCGAGCAGCAGCATTTCGTGCGGGACCTCCGCGTCTACCGCGATGCTCGCGGCGTTGAGCGCTGCGATTGATTCCTGCACGAGGCTCTGATGGCGGACGTTGGTGAGGAATCCAGTCTCGGCCTGGGCTCCGGTTTCGCCGCCGATGTGGCGCAGAATTTCGGCGCGCAGTTCAGTGATGCCCTCGCCGGTGAGAGCCGAGGCGTAGAGCAACGGTGGGTAGCGGACGGCGATTCCCAGGTCGCATTTGTTGCCGACTACGATTGCCGGGCGGCCTTCTGCGTGCCGCAGCAACTCGGTATCCTCATCCGGTCGGGATGCGTCGAGCACCACCAACACTAAATCGGCGTCGGCCAGCGCTTCCATGCTTTTGCGGATGCCGATGGATTCGGCTTCGTCGAGCGCGTGCCGGATTCCGGCGGTGTCGACGAGCTGGATCGGAATACCGCCGAGGGCTACCGTCTCACTGACCAGATCGCGTGTGGTGCCAGGAGTTGCGGTCACGATGGCGCGCTCGCGCTCGACCAGGCGGTTGAACAGGCTTGATTTGCCTACGTTTGGGCGCCCGACGATGGCGAGGGTAAGCCCCTGATGCACGATCTTGCCATAGGCGAAGCTTGCAGCAAGCTGCTGAAGTGGCTCGAGAACGGCGGCGATACGTTCAAGAATGGTTGCATCCGGCAGGACGGACACGTCGTCTTCAGCGAAATCGATGCCGGCTTCAAGCACGGCGATCAACTCGATGAGTTTCTGCTTGACCGGCTGCAAACGACGGGAGAGAGCGCCCTCGAGCTGCTGGGCCGCGATCTTAGCCTGGTAGAGTGTTTGCGAGTCGATGAGGTCACGGACGGCTTCGGCCTGGGTGAGATCGATGCGGCCGTTGAGAAAGGCGCGCATGGTGAACTCGCCAGGCTCGGCGAGGCGCGCTCCGGCGGCGACGCACAACTCGACGATGTGCCGAAGCACGACCGGAGAGCCATGGGCCGCGATCTCGATGATGTCGTCGGTGGTGTAGGAACGGGGCCCGGCGAAGTAGGTGACGACGACTTCGTCGATGCGAGTCGGGCTTCCGGCTTCCGGCTTCCGATTTCCAGTATTTGCGTCGATGGGAACCGGTTCGATGAGTTCACCGAAGACGGCTCGTCCTGGCTCCAGATCATGTTTGAGCCGCAGCATTGGATAGGCGATTTCGCGTGCCCGCGGCCCGGAGATGCGCACCACTCCAATGCCGCCACGCCCAGGCGCTGTGGCGATAGCAACGACCGTATCGTCAAGGTTCACCGGGCGATTGTAGCGGGTGACGCTACGACTTTTTCAATCTCCGCTTTCAGCTGACCGTAGGGCAGCGCGCCGGGGTGATACATGGCAACCTTGCCCGTGCGATCGAGCAGGACCAACGTGGGCGTGGTCGAGGCTCCATACACGTCGAAATTGTATTTGCTGATGGGGACGGGCATGTCGAGCAGCCCCGAGTAGAAACGGTGGCGCACCGCGTCGATGTAGGCGAGTTCGTCACTGGGCGCCGCGTGCTCGACTTGCGCGGTATAGCCGTAGAGCCGCGTGGGGCCGAGGACGGTCAACCCATGAGGCGCAAATTCCGTCTGCAATTGGGTGATGATGGGGGCTTCGGCTTTGCAGTCTCCACACCAATGCGCCCAGAAAAAAAGCAGCACGGGAGAACCTTTCAACTGGGCGAGCACCGGCGGTTTCGAGCCGAGGAACTGCTCCTCGCGAAGCGCGGGCGCGAGTTTTCCTTCGATGGAAAGCAGGTTGAGATTCTTTTGCAGGCGGGCGCGGATCGACGTGCTGCCATAGGTGCGCAGCGCAGCCTGTAGAACCGCACTTGCCTGAGCACGCTGGCCTTGAGCCGCCAGCACTTGCGATTGGACCTCGATGGCCGCGCCCAGGGCGATCGGCAGATGCGGTTCGGCATCGAGCGGTCGCTGCTTGAGTTGATCGAGTGCGAGGGAGCTGGTTTGCTTAGCGTAAGCCGCTGCTTGATCGTAGTTGTGAGCGGCGAGGGCAGCACGCGCCATCCAAGAGTAGGCTTCGATGTATTCGGGCGTGACACCTTTGCTGCTGCGGTAGGACGCGAGGTCCGAATCGGCTGTGCTGAAATTATTCTGAGCGAGAGCGGTGCGGACATCTTCAACAATCCCTGCCCAGGCTGGAGTCACGAGTGCGATCAGAATCAGAAGTTTGCGGAAAGGCATTTGCTTAGTTATCAACCTCCATCATACTGTTATCAGATCATGTATCTTTTATGGTCCGATGGCAAATCCGGCAGCCTTGGGGCAACCGCTTGGATACTCCGTAACCCATTGATATGGCAAGTGTTTAGGTCCACGCACAACGAAATATTCTAGCTTTTTCGCGGTGTCTCCCTTACAATTTAGTTGCGTTTGATCTTTAGATTTCTTTCGCAGTATCCAGTTTCTCCGCCAACCAGCGCGTGACCTGCCTGCAGAAGAAGCCTTCCAAAGTTTCAGCGCTACATCAAAGAAAAAGGAACAAAGCAACACCATGGAAACAGGAACAGTGAAGTGGTTTAACGACGCCAAGGGTTACGGTTTCATCAGCCGCCAGAACGGCGAGGATGTATTCGTACATTTCTCCGCCATTCAGGCGAGCGGCTTCCGCAGCCTTCAGGAAGGTCAGCAGGTACAGTTTGACGTAGTCAAAGGCCCCAAGGGCTGGCAAGCCGAGAACGTGAAGGGTGCATAAACCACTTCGCTAACAATCCGGAAAGAGGGCGGCCAGAAATGGCCGCCTTTTTTTCTTTCGCAGAAGATTCATTGCTGCCGCTACGGTCGCTACTGTCGTTCATTGCGTATCAGCACGACGTCAGAATCGTTGTGTCCGCGCACCATCGCCAGCCTGCTGCCGTCGGGTGACCAGTGGAAGTCGTAGATGTGTTCCGAGGTGAATGAGGTGATCTGTGTTCCCGGGGAACCGTCGAGCGGCTGCCTCCACAAGTTGTCGACACCATTCTGATGGACCACGTAAACCAACGCCTTGCCGTCAGGTGAGAGATGGCCCATCCCTGGCTCCCGTTCGAACTTAATTGGCTTGCCGACCTTGCCGGTATCGGTCGCGATGAGAGCCAAGCTCACCTCGTGACCTCCGGCGTGGTTTATGGTGGCAAAGGCAACCGTGCTGCCGTCCGGAGAAATATCGAAGGTTCCTAGATTGGGCAGGTCGGTCACTTTGTGCGGGGCCCCGCCGTCAATCGGCACTCGCATTAGATCTCCAAAATTGCCCTGGAGGTAATAGACCCACTGCCCGTCGGAAGAACAAATCGGCCTATGGTCGAGTTTCCCATTCGAGAGTTGCTTCAGATTTCCCCCAGCCGCGTCGGCGCGCCAGATGTTATAGCTGCCCTTGCCGCCACGCTGGCCATGATCAAAAACAATGTAGCGGCCAGCGAAGCATTCAGAGGGGTCGCTGCTTGCCGAGTCGGGCTCGGTGACGAAGATGCCCTTGGCTCCCGAATCTGGGTTGACCCAGTAGAGTGTGCCGTCTTTGTCGTCGATCAACCGGCCGTCTCGCATCCAGGTGAAGTTGGTCGAACCACTCGCAGGCCCGATCTGCCGAGCGTCTCCGCCGCTGGAGGTGGCGGACATAACCGAGAGATTCCAATGCCCCTCGCTGAGTATGGTGCCCAGCAACTGGCCGTTCGACGCAACACTCAGATCGGAATAGTCGTTTGTATCGCGGGTAACCGGAATCAACCTTCCTTCTGGGTAAGAGACGAAGACGATCTGTTGTCGCGAATAGTTAGAAGAGAGGTTGCTGTCCAGAGCCAGCAGACCGTGGCCATCGGGCATCCAGGCGATAAAAGAGAAGGAGTCGGCGGAACCGAGGAACAGGCGTTGCTGGCCGGTGCTGGCGTCAACCGCCATCAATCCGGAAAAGGCCTTTTCGGAAGGCTGAAGCACGGAACACAGAATCGTCTTGCCGTCAGGGGACCATGCGGGATTGTAGAGCGCCTGGCTGTTGGGGCCGCCGGTAAGCACCGTCTCGCCCCCGTTATCGACGGACTGCACGATCAGCTGGTACTTGCCGGGGTCGGGATTGTCGTAGCGCATGAAGGCTAACTTCCGGCCGTCGGGAGAGAACGTGATGTTCGAATCCACGTCAGCCGATAAACGTTCGGGCGTGCCGCCCAGCAACGGCGTCCGATACAAGTACTTCAGCTCCGGGTTCCCCGGTTCACTGTGCACGGAGTAAAAGTAGTTCCCGTCGGGCGAGAAGCGCAGGCCGTTGTACCAGACGTCAGCCGGAGGCTGCACTTGCGTCATGCTGTTGGTGGGGACATTTCGAAGCCAGAGACTGGCCAGACCGTTGTCGGTCTTGGCCCGCACTAGGCTCAGAATATATTTGCCGTCGGGCGAGAGTGCTGCATCGACCGCGTCGCCGGTTTCCGTCACCTTGGTGACAGAGAAATTCGAGAATGGCTGCGCACGATTGCGCGAGAGCAGAGAGTAAACGCCGTAACCGGCGGCGAGCAGAACGATGAGGGCGAGGAAGGCAGCGAGGCCAGTTCCAAGCTTGTGGCGGCTGACCGCGGCAACTGCTGCGGAAGCTTGACTGGAAGTCTGCGAAGAAACGGCGGCGGGCAATCCTCCGGCGGTAACACCCAACCAACTGTCACTGGCGGCTGCAGCAACTGAGGCCGATCCCGAGGACGCAGCTTGCGCGGGCTTGCGACCAGATTCCGTGTCGCGCTTCAGCCGCTTCAGGTCGCCACGCAGATCCGCAGCCGACTGGTAGCGCAGGTCGCG
>DATHOK010000318.1:0-3050 GCA_035484995.1 Verrucomicrobiia bacterium
GCCAGCGGCGAGTCGCTCATGCGGAAGCGCGTGCGCACGTGCTCGGAGATGAGCTCAATGGCCGGGCGGTTCGACACCGGGTCGCTCTGGGCCAGATATTTCATGGCTTCCACCAGCACGCGCTGTCCATCGACGTACCGAGGATCGGACGTGCGCTCTCTTCGTTTGCTGCCAAAATTGGGTGGAACAGGGATCGTAAAAACCTTAGCCATGAATGAACTCAACCCGGATGAAGTCGAAACGAACTCCTAGGCAGTATAGCGCCCTACGTTCCCTTTTTAGCACACATTCTTGTGCTTTAGATTCAGTTACTTACCCGCGAGGCGAGACAAACTGCGTCTTTTTTGTGGTCTTCAATTGAAACACGTCGTTGCCGACCTTGGCTTTCAATTGCACTGCAGAATACTTCGCCAGACGGTAGTCGCCCTGGCCCTGGAAGAACTGCTGCTGCACCGAGATGCCGCGGCTTAAGTCGATCCAAAGTAGAATCTTTGAAATGTTGTTGCGGAACTTCTCGCTCTTCGAGATGAGTTGCAGCTTCGCGGTTGCGATCCCGCTTACAGTTTCCTCGCCCAGGTAGCTCACGTCGAAGGACTTTATCAAATCCTCGCCGCTCCCTCCGAAGCCCAGCACCAGATAGCTCTCAATCTCTCCCTTGTTGGCTCCCGCCGGATATTCCATTACCTGATCGATCTTCGGCTGGTAAACCTGCAGCTTGCCATCTTTGTAGAGCACAGACTTCGGGTCCGGCTCCTTAATGTCGGCCATCATTTCGATTTCTTTGCCCACCCTGCGGTAGTAGACCGTGCCTCTCTGTGAGTCGGTTTCGTCCACCACTTTCTGATACTGTTCCCACACAAAATCGGCCTGCGTAGCTTGGAAGCTGGCGGCCGCGGCGTCCATCTTCTTGAGCACGCTATCAAGAGACGGTGCTTCTTGCTGCTGCAAGACGATACTCAGTGAAAGGAACAAAACGTGGAGGCAGATCATCATGGCCGGTTATCGTGATGTTGGTCGCAGATTTTTCCCACTGAATTCCGTCTCACGGCTTTCGCTTCACCAAAACACGGTAGGCCTGCACCTGCCCTTTCCCATCGGGAATGCCATCGTATTTCACAATCGCGACCTCGCCCGAAATTGGTTGAATAATGTGCAGCAACTGATCCCGCACCGACTGATCGTCGCCGGGCGTGATCGCGGCGGCGGAAATCTGGTAGAGCAGCCCTCCCTGCGCGTCGGCCGTGACCACCACGTCGCTGGCATGCGGGCTGCGGAGCGCAGGTTTATCGTTGAAGTTGATGACCCGGGGTGAGAAGAAGACAAAGATGAGGATCAGGGTAACCATGATGTCGTAGTGCAGCGTGCCCCGCTCGTGCTGCCAAAAGATGTAGCTCCGAATTGTGGGCCAGGCGCCCTTCATCGGTAGGGAAGGCGCGGCCGTCGCGGTCGTGCTGATATCCACACTTTGCAAGTCTAGTCTCCAGGTTTCAAGGTTTCAACGTTTCAAGTTGCAGGGTCTGGGCCTTCGAAACCTTGAAATGTTGAAACTCTGCGTCAAAAGCTTTTCTTTGTAATTCGCTCTGCTCCAATATAGGGCCGCAACACTTCGGGAATCACGACGCTCCCGTCAGCCTGCTGATAATTCTCCACAATCGCAACCCAGGTCCGGCCCACCGCCAACCCGCTTCCGTTAAGAGTATGCACTAACTCTGCCTTGTTCTTGCCTTCGGGACGATAGCGGATATTCGCCCGCCGCGCCTGGTACGCTTCAAAATTCGAGCACGACGAAATCTCGCGAAACAACTGCTGCCCCGGCAGCCAGACTTCAATGTCATAAGTCTTCGCCGAAGATGGGCCCATGTCTCCGGTGCACAAAGCTACCACGCGATAGTGCAAGCCAAGCTTCTGCAGGATGGTCTCGGCATCCCGCGTGAGCTTCTCATGCTCTTCATACGAATTCTCCGGCCGGGAGAACTTCACCAATTCCACCTTCTGAAATTGATGCTGCCGGATGATTCCGCGCACGTCTTTGCCGTACGAACCTGCCTCGCTGCGGAAGCATGGCGTATAGGCCGTGAGTGAAATCGGCAGTCGCGCAGCGTCAAGAACTTCGTCACGATAAAGATTCGTGACCGGAACCTCGGCCGTTGGAATCAGCCAAAACTTGCGCTCGTAAGATAGATCTGACCACGGGACAACTTTCTCCCGATCGCCGTCCATCGGAATTGTCGGCAGGATCTCCGCAGTACGCCGCTCCACATCGACCGATTGAACCGTGCAGGCGCGATCAAAGCCATCAAGTAAGACCAGCTCTCCTCGAGTAGGTGGATGACCGGGATTTTTTTCCCAGCGATCCGTGGGCACACGAAAAAGATCTGCGGCAAACTTGGGCAACTGCCCGGTGCCGTACATCGACTCGGAATTAACCAGGTAAGGCGGCAGAACCTCTGTGTATCCATGCTCGCGAGTGTGCAGATCGAGCATGAAGTTCGCCAGAGCGCGCTCAAGTTTCGCCCCCAGATCCCAGTAAACGGCAAAGCGCGCGCCCGTGAGCTTGACCGCACGTTCCAGATCGAGCACGCCCAGTTCTGCGCCCAGATCCCAATGCGGCTTGGGAGCAAAGTCGAATTTAGGTGGTGCCCCCCAGCGGCGAACCTCCACATTCTCATCGGCGCTCTGGCCGACCGGGACGCTCGCATCCGGCATATTAGGAATTCCGGCAAGAATGTCCCGCAAGCGGCCATCAAGGTCGGAGGCAGTCTTCTCGAGCGCCTGAATTCGCTCGCGCAGATCTTTGGTCTCGGCAATCGCGGCAGTAGCATCCTGGCCGCTCTTCTTGAGTTTGTTGATGTCCTCCGAGGCCTTATTCCGCCGCGCCTTCATGGTCTCAGCTTCCGTGATGGCCTTCCGGCGCTCCGTGTCGACGTCGCGGAAATCCCTGAGCACGACGGCCGGATCGCCGCCGCGCTGGCGCAGCATTTCCTCCACCCGGGACAGATTCTCGCGAACAAAGCTCAGATCAAGCATGGGGACTAACTACTTTACCGGAA
>DATHOK010000319.1:0-10714 GCA_035484995.1 Verrucomicrobiia bacterium
TTCGTCGCCGGGACCGAGGTCGCGGCCTATCGCACGCGACATGGCGTAGGTCAGCGTGGTCATGTTGGGGCCGAAGACGACTTCATCGGCGCCGCAGTTTAGAAAATCAGCCATGGCGGCGCGGGCTTCGGCGAGCATGGCATCGGTGTTGCGGCTAGTCGCGTAGGCTCCTCCGGTGTTGGCGTTGTCGCGGGCGAGGTAGTTGGAGATAGCGTCGATGACGCGCTGCGGAACTTGCGTTCCGCCGGGGCCGTCGAGGAATACGGCGGGATGTCCGTTGACCGTTTGGGCGAGCGCGGGGAATTGGGCGCGGACGTAGTGGAGGTCGAGGGCGGTGGTGGTGGTGGCTTCAGTCGTCGGCATGGCAGTTATTTATTTTTATCACGATGACGCACTCGCTGGCCGACCTGGCGGCGGGGAGGTGCGGCGGATGTTCGTCAATAAGAGATTTCCCGGTGAAGTTTGTTGCAGGTCGCGAACGGCTCGCGGAGACGATGGCCGCAAGTCCACAAGTCCAGACACTTCGGCGAACGAACTCGGTAGTAATAGTAATCTTCTCCGCCCCAATGAGAACCGCACGCCCAGAGGTAAATGCATTTCGCGGACCGGAACCGTATGCTCGAGAAAACTGGATAAATCATCGACGGTTCTGCCGTCACGGTCACGCGGTTTTCTGATTGCGTGACGTGTGACCCAACCGCTTCTGGGCAAGGCCAACCCGGGCTGGCGACAATTTGGAATGAATAGACGAGTGATTGGGCGGTTAATTCATCTTCGCAGCCTCGGCACGCAAACCTGGACTGTTGGACGCTGCTCAATGCGGCTGCTGTGAGCATGGGGTGGCCAGTCAACACGACGGCAGATTGAAGGCGGCCGTCTTTTCGGACTTCAACTCTTATTTTAACGTCGCCGGTGATATTTGCTTGTCGTGCGAGTGGGGGGTACTTGGGAGTGAAGAGGCTAACCATGGTGACGTCAGCTTTTGACCCTCCTGAGCGCGAATCGGTCTGCCCGAATGCGCCGTAAGTTAGTCCCAAGGCCAGGAAAACCACGATTCGCGCGGCTTGTTTCACAATTGCACTCTACTCCAGGGGTTGAGCTCATCCAACGTTACTATCGGTTCGTGCAAATTATGGACGTTGTTTGGGTTTGAGAAAGAAATACGTTCGATACACATGATGATCCGCGAGATCCTTCACTCCGCCTGAAGAACGGCTGCGTTCAGGATGACGCCGCCGCTGTAATGATGGCGTTATTTGGCCTTATTTCAGGCTCACGACGTTACGGCCCGCACAAAATCCGCCAGCATCCCATACGCAGTCGCGTAGAGGCCGGGATTTTCTTCGGTGATGGCGAGGCCGGGGAAGATGTCGGTTTCGAAATAGATGTAGGACGATGTGCCCGAAATCTTTCCCATCGGGCTGCTGCTTAACACTTTTTCAGGCGCGACGCTCGCCTTTACGCCGTCCCCTACGCGCTGCGCCCGGCAGACGAGTTTGAACGGCCAGCCATCGCGACGGCCGTTGCGGACGGCGTTGGTGGTCAGTTCGCGAATGCCTTCGCGATGGATATCTTCGAGGCGGATCGGCGTATCCATCAGCACCCTAATCAGCGCAGCCGTTTTTACTGCGGCGTCCCAGCCGTCGATATCGTGCGTGGCATCGGTCTCGGCTACGCCTAACGCTTGCGCCTTCTTCAACGATTCGTCGAAGCTTAGGCCGTTTTCCATTTCGCTCAGGATCACGTTTGTGGTGGAATTCAGGATGCCGTGAAATCCCTGCAGGTGGATGACGGGCAATTCGTGAAACAAAGAGAAAATCGGGACGCCATCCATCACCGTGGATTCGAACAGGAAGCGCTTGCCTCGCGCGTCTGCCAGGTCGCGGAGTTCGCGGTAGGCGTGGACGATCGGTCCTTTGTTGGCGGTGATGGCGTGGGCTCCGTGCTCAAGTGCGGCGCGGATGTGATCGATGGCGGGCTGGCCGGTTTCGACATTGAGCGCGGTGGCTTCGAAGAGGACGTCGGCTTTGGCTGTTTTCAGCCAGTCGCGGACGTTAGTTGACTTCTGATCAGATTCCCGGCTGTCAGCGGGCGAGGGCGCCGGCTCCACACAGGCCCTTTCCACGCTCGCGAGATCCAGACCATCTGGGTCGGCGATCCATCCCATATGGCGGGTTGCGATTCCCGTAATGCGGAAGGAAATTCCGTGACGCTCATGGAGTTCCTGTCTGCGGTCTTCGAGCAGACGGGCAAGCGTGCGGTTGACGTTGCCGAAGCCGAGGAGGCAGAGGTTGTAGGTGTGAATTGGATCGCCTCGCCTAGCCCATTACCGTGGTGTGCTCGGGCTTTACCTTGTAGATGACTCGCACTTCGCCGGGCTGGCTGTAGGGATACTTGTCGACGCCGAGATATTTCTTGGCCATCTTGTCGATGTGGGCGCTGGCTCCGTCTTCAGTGATTTCGACCACGCGGCCGCGAATTTCCAGATAGCGATAAGGATTCTCCGGGTCCATCAAAGTCATCGCGACGCGCGGATCGCGGCGGACGTTTTTATCTTTCTGGCGTCCCTTGGCGGAATTGAAAATGATGTGTTCACCATCAAAGTCGCACCACACCGGCGTGACTTGCGGACTGCCGTTGGGCATCAGGGTGCCGAGGTTGGCGAAGGCGCGCTTCTGAAACAGATCGCGGTATTTCTCGGGGATGACTGATGACATTAGGGCCTCCTCGCGGCGCTGCCGTGGAATCGAAAGGACATTATAGACGGGAGCGGCCAGGACTGCGCTGATTTGCTGCGCGGCGGCAGCCCCGAGTATTCTTGCAGCCACGAATTCCACTCATGGCGGAGGAGACCGTATGCGGCTGAAGCCGCGGTTCGCATCTATCTGGTTTTACGGCACGACTGGAAGTCGCGCCCGCTCCAAGCAGGGTCGCAGATCGAAGTTCGTCCTGCTGGGGGCGATGATTTTTCTGCTTTCCGTGCTGGCGTCCGCGCAGACCAGCAAGTATCCGCAGACTATCGTCTTCATGACCGACTTCGGCGTGGTTGATGATTCCGTCGCGCTCTGCCGGGGCGTGATGTATTCCATCATGCCCGACGTTCGCATCGTCGACCTCACGCATCAGGTAACGCCATTTTCCATTCTCGACGGCGCGCGCTTTCTTTATGGGGCAACGCCTTATTTTCCGGCAGGCACGGTTTTTGTGGTTGTGATCGATCCCACCGTGGGTAGCACGCGCAAGGCGATCGTCGCCAAATCGAAGCGCGGACAATATTTCGTGCTGCCCGATAACGGCCTGCTCACGCTGGTGGAACAACGCGACGGCATCGAGGGTGTGCACGAGATCACAAATACGGATTGGATGATTGGCGGCAAGCTGTCGTCGACGTTTCACGGCCGCGACATTTTTTCTCCCGCCGGAGCGCACGTGGCGCGCGGTGACGACTGGACCACCGCTGGCCCCGAGGTCCCGATCAAAGATCTCGTGCGCCTGAATTTGCAGATAGCCAAGCTCGATGACCGGGGATTGACGGGGGAAGTGATTGCGACGGACGGTCCATTTGGCAATCTTGTGACCAACGTCGATGCGGAAGTTTTCTTCAAGCTCGGCTATCAGCGCGGTCAGGAGGTTCCGGTGAAGTTGGGTGACAAGGAGATGAAGATCAAGTTCGTGCGGACCTTCAGCGATGTGGCGCTGGGGCAACCGCTCTTATATATCGACTCACGCGGACACTTCGCCATGGCCGTGAATCAGGGGAGCTTTGCCGCGGTCTACGGAGTAAAGCCACCGGTGGAATTGTTTATTCCGAGGGCGGGAAGATAACTACTCATCGCCTTGAATGCGCGGCAGCACGGCGCGCAGCAACGCCTCGAAACTTGTCTTGACGCGCTCTCCGGTTTCCATCACTTCCTGATGCGAGAGCGGCTGGTCAAGGATCCCCGCCGCCATATTGGTGACGCACGAGATGGCTAGCACTTTGATTCCCATGTGACGCGCGGCGATTACCTCGAACGCAGTCGACATGCCAACCAAATCGGCGCCGATAGTTCGCAGATAATTGATCTCGGCAGGCGTTTCGTAGCTGGGACCGAGCAGCGCCGCGTAAACCCCTTCGTGCAGCGTCATTCCCAGTTTGCCGGCTTCCTCCCGCGCCAGCTCGCGATACGATCGCGCATAAGCCTGCGTCATGTCGGGAAAGCGCAGGCCGAAACGGTCGTCATTGGGGCCGACCAGAGGATTCGTTCCCTGCAAGTTGATGTGGTCGCGAATCAGCACCAGCGCGCCCTGCTGGTAATTCAGATTGATTCCGCCGGCGGCGTTGGTCAGGATGACGGCGCGAATTCCCATGCGGCCGAACACGCGCATGGGGAAGGCGACTTGCTGCGCGGAATATCCTTCATAGAGATGTACGCGGCCCTGCATGGCGGCCACGGGCACGGCGCCGGCCTTGCCGATGACCATTTGTCCGGCGTGGCCGATCGCCGTGGAGCGTGGGAAGGCGGGGATGTCGGCGTAAGGGATCCGTGTCGCGTCGGTAAGAGAATCGGCAAACCCGCCGAGACCGGAGCCGAGAACGAGCCCAATGCGCGGCCGCAGGGAGCTTTTTCCGAGGATGAATTGCGCAGCGGACTCAGCGGTCGAGTAAGGGTCGTCAGTCATGAAAGTAGACTCTTAGTACTTCTTCTCGAACTTCGCGAAATCGCTCTCCAGCTTCCACTGCATGCGCGCTCGTTCATTCGCCGCAAGGAGCTCCTCGCAGGCCGTCGACGGTTTCTCCGAGCCTGCCGCATCGCCCACGCACGCCGGCACCATGCGAAACACAAGCTTCGTGTCAGCCCAAAGGCTCTGGCCAGGCAAAAAGCTGTGCTCCAGGCTTTGCCGGGCCAGGCGCTTCAAATCCACGTAGGACAAGTGGTAACTCTCAACCGCGCGCAAGTATTCATACGTCATGTCACTTCGCGACACACCCTCATCGTCGGTAGCCAGCGCCACGGGGACGCCATACTTCATATAAATCGGCAACGGATGATCGTCTCCACTGACGCCCAGGATCATGTCATTTGAAGTCAGCGCGATCTCGACCAGCACATTTCGCTCCGCCATCTCGTGTAGCAGGCCGATGGGATCTTTTTCGTTCATCACGGAAACCCCGTGGCCGATGCGCTCCGCATGTCCGCGCTCAACCGAGGTCCGAATGTGGAACGTCAAGTCTTCCGGCGGCACCAGACCCATAGCGAGTTCGCCGGCGTGCAACGTGATATGCACCTTGGGATAAACGCTGTGCAGATAATCCATCATCGCCATGTGCTCGTTGAAGTCGTGGAGCGGAACGTACCAGTCCTCGGGCATCACCAAGTTCAGGCCAACGAATCGCGGGTCAGACGAGGCCAGTTCGAAGCCCAGCAAAATCTGCGCGAACACGATTTCATGCGGCAGCCCGCGCAGAACCTGATACAGATAGCGAACGGTCACGTCGCATCCGGGAGCGGCGTCCGCGGTTCCGCACTTGAGAATCTCTTTGGCGCGGGCATCGTCGGCGGCGAGCCGCTTGCTGGTCTCCGCAGCCACATCTTTCAGGCCGGCACTAAGCAGCGCGTCGCGCATCTTCGCGTAATCCGGATTCCACTCCACTTTCCGTGCCAGTTCCGCCGCTGCGCCGCCGTCGGCAGTGTGCATGAACTCGACGTATTGCAGACGATCCATGCCCGCGCGATTGGTAGCTGCCGCGATTGCCTCGGCCACGTGAGTGTGCGAGGCCAGTCCGAATTTCTCGAAGCTGGCGAAGAAATGGTCGTGGCCCGATTCGTCGCCCGGCTTCCAGTTGCGCATCGACCAGGCGTCGATCATCTGGTTGTAGAGCACATGATCGCCGTAACTGCAGCGCGCCGCGGGCTTGGCCGTGTAGTTTTCGCACGAGTCGCAGGGCGGAGCCAGCAGCCGCGAAGACGTCCGATCCACGCACAGGCCGCCAGCGGCCGCGAAGTCCACCAGATCTTCGGCGTAGATTGCGCCATCGAGATGATTGTGCAGGTCTCCGCCCTTGGGCAGTTCGCGGACGAAGGCCAACAGCAGCGGCGGCTGCTTGCGCACAGATTCCAGGTACCGCGACGTGCGCTGCTCAGAAGTCTGGGCAGCGGCGGCCGCGGTCAGCAGCAGAAGCAGCAAACAACAGCGCAGCAGCCCGCGCATGGTTGATGGCACGATCAAGCCTCCGGATGAACTTTCTCAGGTCGAACTTTGCCGGGTTGACCTTTCGAAGTTAGGAGAGGAATTGTAATCGGTCGCGGGCGCAAGCTTTACAGAAAAGATTCACGGAACGAGAAAGATGAGGTAGAACGGAGAATCTCAGCGCAGCCAAACGATCGCGGCGACGACGACGGCGACAACCAATAGCGCTCCGATTATGTACTTGTTGGCCGCGAGCCACGATTGGGAGTTAGCCGTAGAGCCTGAGAACGGAGCGGAGTGGGAGCCCGAAAAATCTGCGGTCAGAGCCGCAGAACCGATCGTCAAGATATCTGGGGACGAAGGTGCTGAAGGGGTTGCAACGCTGGCTGACTTGAAAGGAGCAGAGATCACTTTCTGCTGCGTCGCGCTGCCGGCAGCGGCAGCATGAGAAAGCCGCTGGCCGCGCCACTGTCTCTCTTCGCACTCCACGCAGAACGCACGGCCCTGCGATACGGGAAAACCGCAGGCCTGGCACTTTCGCAGATTCCTCAACATAGGAGGTACTGAAACCTCCACCGCGGCCTCAGCGGATCGGGTGGCCCCGGCTGGATTCTGCATTGCGGCCGACCAGAATAGCGACTTCTTCACGGCGGGCACAGGCTTGGTTTCTGTCGTCGATGGTTTCAGTTCCGGTTGTGAAAAGCTTGCAGGCGGCGCCTGAACCACATCCGGAAGCACGCCAGTGACTCGCGATTTAACCGCAGCAGTCTCGACCGTAGCAGCCGGTGCGGAGGGCTGACTTTCCGCATAAGCCGGCTCTTCAGCGGCGGGCAGAGTCTGGGTTGCTACGGCATGCTTGACAGCGGTTTCAACCATTCCGCTCAGGCGATGCAAGGCGGAAATATCCCGCTCCTCGAAAGCCCGCGGCTTGCCGGAAAAAAGTTCGAAGACGCCGAGCACTTGCTGCTCGCTCACGATGGGCATCACCACCACCGACGCAATCCCCAACTGGCGGCAGCCTTCCCGGTTCACCCGCGGATCACGTTCGGTATCGTCACAACGCAAAGCCTCGTGCGTCCGAACACTTTCGCCCGAAAGCCCATATTCCATCGAGAGCAGCGCGCCTAACTCGGGAGCATTCGAGCCGACGCTGGCCCGGCAGAGCATGTCATTGTGTTGCCCGCGTCGCAGGGCGATGGCGGCGCCATTGGCCCCGGTGATGTATTGGGCACGCTCGGCCAGCAACTGCAGGGCGGCATCGAGGTCGCTGTAGGCCATTTCGGCTAGCGAGCGGCCGCCGTTCTTGCCGGGGAACAGCGGACCGGGATCCTGAAGCAACGGCAGATGCGCGCTCGCGTCCGAGACGCTAGCCATTGCGGATCGAGTTGCGCTGCTACCTGCCATGTCCCCCCTCCACCGCAGCCGGTGCCAAACTGCGGTCGAGCATTGATTGATGATCTATTTGTTGACGACGCGTGGCGCGCGTGCCAGTTTCGTCGAGTCAAGGCGGCGGGGGCGCGATCCGGCCTGCCCGGAACTCATTTCAATTTTCAGGATGCTGTACTGGGAGTCTGCATCGCAGGGGGCACCGTGTCAAGATGCCTGCGGTTAGCATTTGGAAATTAGTAATGAAGCGGCGGCGAATAAGAACTGCCTACCCCGCCCGCTCCCGTACCGCAGTATTCGCCAGCTGGTTGGCTTCGACATTGTTTTCCCGCGGAACATGCGAGATAGAGAAACTGAGGGCGCGAGCCAGCTTGCGGCAAGTCCAATGCAGAGAATACAGGCGTGAGCTGCGGCAGATGTACTCCCCGCGCATCTGGCGCACCACCACTTCCGAATCAGAGTAAACGTGGAGTGTCTTGGCCTTCAGCGAAAGCGCACACTGCAGCGCTTCCAGCAGCGCCACATACTCGGCTACATTGTTATCCTGGTGGCCAATCCATTTAGCGATGCGGATAGGGCCGCTGGCGCAGCCATCGATCACAACTCCAATACCCGAGGGCCCAGGATTGCCCAGGGAACCACCATCCACGTAGGCCACGAGTTCTGACATCAATGCTTCTTTATCTGCTAGTAGCAAGATGCGCCGAGAATGTTTCTGCGTCAAGATGAATTATTCGCTTGGTCTGAGGATTTTTCGTTCTTCGGGACGTTGTGAAAGTTTTTGTGTAAAACCAGTCCGGAATCGGGATGGCACTTCGGTAAGCTTCTGTGCATCAATAGCTTGCACTTTCTGTTTTTCACAGGGCGAATCCCATGCATTGCACCAATAGTTTGCGTTGACATTTATGAATGGTCTGTTAAGGTTGCTCCCGTCGACGGTTGAAAGGGACAGCGAATTAAACCTTGCTGCCCGAAGTAGACTGAGTGATCAGCCTAGCAGGGCAACCTGAGAGGCAGCCCGAACCCGAAAAAACCGACGGCGCTGCGAGGTGCAGTTGGGGTTTGGGACTGTGAAAGCAGTGATCGCATCAAGGGGTCGTGACGGTACATGCGTCCACGCTGTGAGCTCCCTCGCAGGAGCTGGCGGCTAGAGCATAACCAATGTCACGGCCCTTTCAATTTTTTCCCTCCTGTTTTCCCCCAAACCACCTGCGTCGAAGCTGCTGTTGATTCGTCGGCTTAAACGATTCATTCGCGAACAGTTGCCTGTTAACTCGGAATTGATGTTGCATGCATTGACCGGCGGCGAAGGAAGGCTGATCCTGCAATTATGAGGGGAATAATTCTCCGTGTCGCCATACTCCTTTCGTTTTTTGTGAATCCTGCCTGTGTCGGCCAGACAGTGAGCGTTCGACTCGTCAATCTAACAAACGAACGCCCAGTGAGAAATCAGCGCATCTACGTTTCTGGAATTAGCGGCATAGGAGCCGTAAACGAAAGCGCCGAACGGCTTAAACTCATCAATAAGCCGCTTACCCCCGACCTGAACCTTGTAACCGACAGCATGGGCAGTGTGGAGTTTGACCTTCCGAAACCTGCGCCTGCTCACTTCTATATTCGCGCCGCGCTCAGCGGTCCGCATTGGGATTGCACCTGCCTCGTGCGGATCTCTACAGAAGAAGTCGTGCAAAAGGGACGTGCGGTGCTGGGGGCAGTCCTCGAAAGAGGGAAACCTAAACCGCCGATTGAGCCAAAACCAGGAGAAGTCCTCTTTCTCCTTAGACCAACGCCCTTGTGGGTTCGACTTCTCTGGCCTCTGCTGCAAGGGTAATCGGGTCCCTTAGCTTGCCAGCAGTTGGGGTTCGGAACTGTGAAAGCTCGGTGACTTTTCGTCATAGCGCCTTCGAGTTTACTCGAATGGGGCTTTCGGTGTATAAGTTGAGCCGCTCGGGTGCCGGCAATGGCGCTCGTGAATTCTCCGCTGGCTTTTCACGTCGAAGCTATCAGGCCAATAGGCAGAAGGGGAGCGTCGCCCATGGCATGGAAGGACGTTTGCGTTCGCGGCAAACCTGCCGGTGGCAAAGTACGTCAAGATGACGTGAACAAGGGAGATCCCCCTAGCCAACATAACGCCGGCGGCCCATCTCCCGGCATTCTCATCTTTATCGACGAAGTCGTCCGCATCCCTCCTCCCTGGCAATGGCCCCAGAAGCCCAGCGATTTCCCCAGTGCCAGCTGCCGCGTCGATACCTACCCCGGCAAAGGAAAGTCGGACGTACATTTTGAAGGGCGGGCAGTGGACGTTTTCCTGGACTACACCGATTCTGACGGCAAGCGGTGGGGCGACTGGCTTTTCGACTGGTGCGTAGACAATTGCAAGATCTATCAGATCCAGGGGGTTATCTTCGGAGACCGGCAATGGTTCAGCGAGACCAAGCGCGGCGTCGTCTTTGCTCGGGACGCGAAGGATCACTACGACCACGTTCACGTCGAATTGAACGGCGACGGCGCGGCCACGGGACAACCAGCCTAGATGTTGCCAGCCGCCTGTTATCTTCGATCGCTGGGAAGCGGGCCGCGGCTCGACTGCTGCGCCCGCCCTCGCTAGAAAATCGTTTTACTAACCCTCCCCCGCTTGTGCAATAATTCCTCCCCGTAAGCACTCCGCGCCCAGCACTTTGTCGCGGAAGCGCACTTACCGGAAACGAAATCCAAGACGGAGAACCTCATGCCCAAATTTCCCCTGTCCCGCCGTCAATTCATCCACCTCGGCTCGGGCGCTCTCGCCGCCACCACCGTCGCCAAAAATATCCTGCAGCCTCACATACTTTCCGCCGCGACCCATCCCGTCGCTCCCAGTGATACCATCCGTTTCGCTTCCATCGGCACCGGCATTCGCGGATGCGAGCACCTCGAAGCTTCCCTCAGCGTTCCCGGCATCAAGTGCGTGGCCGTCTGTGACCTGTACGACAGCCGTCACATCGCCGCCCAGGAATCCGTCAAGAATCCCAGCGTTCCCGCCACCCGCGACTATCGCAGCATCCTCGACCGCAAAGACGTCGACTCCGTCCTCATCGCCACCATGGACCACCAGCACCGCCATATTTTCGAAGATGCCTGCGCCGCCGGCAAAGACATTTATTGTGAAAAGCCCATG
>DATHOK010000320.1:0-18665 GCA_035484995.1 Verrucomicrobiia bacterium
GGCATGGGCTTTTCTTCCTGCTGCAGACGTTTGTAGCGGCGCGTGACCACCTCACGCATGGAGGCGAAATCGTCAACGCCTTCGACGGTGCGGATGATGAACTTGCGGTAATCTGATTTCTTCATCTTGCCATCTTCCCAGACGACCATCGAAGCGACCGTCTCCGCGCCTTGAATGTGGGAAATATCGAAGCATTCGATGCGCTTCGGAACTTCAGGCAGACTGAGCACATCCTGCAGTTCTTCCTGGATGGCCTTGGCATTGGGCTTAAGCACCCGAAAACGTTGATCGTAGGATTGCTTGGCGTTGGTGCCTGCGAGATCGAGGAGTGAGCGCTTATCGCCGCGCTGCGGGACGAGAATATGAACTCGGGCAGTGCGGGTGTTCTCGCCCGCGACCTGGTCGGAAAGCAAGTCTTCTAACTCTTCTCGATCCTCGAAATCTACCGGCACGTAGAGATTGCGTGGCACATAGGGCTGGCCGATGTAGAGCTGCTTTAGCAGAGCTGAGAAGAACTCACCGGGGTTGAAGGCGTCCGTGGTAGAAGAAGCAGGCTCGCTGCGCTCGGCTGGACCCCTCGGCTCCGCTCGGGGCAGGCTCACGAAGGCGTCCGTCCCCACATGTTCCGTTCCCGTCTCCGCATGCTCTTTTTCTGTCTGCGCATTTTCTGTTCCCGCAGGGAGTTCGAACTCCGGCAGATCCTCCCAGAAGAATTCACGGCGGTCGACCACGCGGCCGCCGCGCATGTGAAACAGGTTCACTGCCAGCATTCCGTTTTCATAGTGATAACCGAAGACGTCGGCGTCATCGCCCTCGGCGGCGGCGATGCGCTGGCGCTCCTGCAACTGCTCGACGGTCGAAATCAGGTCGCGATAGCGGGCGGCGCGCTCGTACTCTTCGGCCGCGGCCGCCTGCTCCATGCGCTCGTGCAGTGAGCGGCTCAAGTCTGTGGGACGGCCTTCGAGGAACAGCTTCACGTCGCGGACCGCTTCCTGATAGGCGTCAGGCGTGGTCAAATCCTTCACGCACGGGCCCAGGCAGCGCTTGATGTAATACTGCAGACAGGGGCGCGGATGAAAGCGTGTGAGATCGACCTTGCATGAAGGAATCAGGAAATTACGGTGAATCAGGTCGACGATGCGGTAGGCAAGGTTGGCAGGGAAGTAGGGACCGTAGTAGACGCTGCCGTCTTTGCGCAAGCGGCGGGTGACGTAGACCCGCGGCCAGCGCTCGCCTAGCGTGAGCTTCACGTAGGGGTAAGTCTTGTCGTCGCGCAGCAGGATGTTGAAGCGTGGTTTGCGCTGCTTGATGAGATTGTTCTCGAGCGCGAGCGCCTCTTTGTTGTTGGCGACTACGATGTAGTCGACATCGGCGGCTTCGCGCACCAGGGTGCCGGTTTTTGAGTCCTCCCACCGGCCTTCGTGGAAGTAGCTGGCCACGCGGCTGCGCAGATTCTTCGCCTTGCCCACGTAGATGACTTCGCCTTCGGCATTCTTGTAGAGATAGACGCCGGGCTCGGTGGGGATGGTGCGGATTTTGGCTAGGAGATCCATTGCGGCTGTACTAAAGGTAATTCTATTTGATGACGGAGCTTGAGCACCGGTGCGGTTGGAGGCCCGTGATTACGGACGATGAAGCCGATCTCCGGGTCTATCGAAGAAACAAGAGGGAGACGATCCCCCTGATGTCCCCGCCGCGGAGGAATTGAGGTTCGGGCCTGCTGCGCCAGCCAACTGTATAAAATTTCCACCACCTATGTGCGGTTTGCGTTACTAAAGGGCAATGCCATTTTTTGGCATCTTCACTCTTTTGGCTGCAACTGATTGAAAATGTATATACTTATGTCGAGTGCTCCCGGTTAGGGGATCTGGCACGTCCCGTGCAAAAGTAGGAGGGTACTTGTAAGGATTGAGGGATCCCCCAGGGCCAGCAAGAGGATAAAATTCCGCGGACGGAGAATCCGATCGCGATGAAGACAAGAGATCTAAGGAGCATTTTCAATATGACCCGCACTTCGTTAACGATTTTCCTCGCAGTCAGTATGGCTGCCACGATCGGCTGCACTACCAAGAATTATGTGAAGCAACAGACCACGCCGCTGATTAACAAGACCAACGAACTTGACGACATGACTGCGAAGAACAGCAAGGACATCAAGGACGTCGATGCCCGGGCGCAGGCCGGCATCGCAGCCGTAAATGCCAAGACGGCAGATGTGGAGCAGAAAGCCCAGGCCGCCGGCCAGTCCGCGGAATCAGCGCAGCAAACGGCTGACGCCGCCAACGGCCGCGTAGGCGTGCTGACTAACACCGTCGCCAACCTGGACAATTATCATCCCGTGGCGGAAACGTCAGTGAAGTTCGGTTTTAACAGAGACAATCTGACGCCCAAAGCCAAGGAAGCTCTTGACCAGCTGGCTGGTACGATTGCCAGCACCAAGGGGTACATCATCGCGCTTGAAGGCAGCACGGATTCCGTGGGTTCCGCTGACTATAACTACGACTTGAGCCAGCGCCGCGCTAACGCTGTGATCCAGTATCTGGCTTCGAAGTACAGTGTGCCGGCACACAAGATTTACGTCATCGGGCTGGGCAAGGACAAGCCGGTCGAGACGAACAAGACGGCAGCAGGCCGCGCTGACAACCGCCGGGTCGATGTCCGCCTGATGACCAACACGGTCGGCGACACCACGCAGCCGACCACGCCAACGACGACTGGGCAGAATAATCCTTCGTCGATGTAATAGATCGACAGCAACTTCTCCTCCCCCGGAGAACTTTGCCAACCAGGCCGCTCACAACCTCCCCGTTGAGCGGCCTGCTTTTTTGCTATCAGTTCGCACCCGCAATTGCCGGACAGAATTGCTTCCAAACAATCCAGCCACGACGGTAAAATAGGACCATGCGGCCCTATTTGCATTTGTGTCTGCTTCTGGGATTGAGCGTCGCGGCGCGGGCGCAGCAGAATCCGCCACCCTCTTCGCCGCCCTCCGCTCCCGCCGAGAATCGGGACGCCTCGGGTTTGAGCCGAGATCTTTCCTTCCCGGAGGACCCACCGGCACAGCCAGCTCCGGCGAACACCCCCGCGAAGCGGGCTCCAAGTATGGCGCCCCCGCGCTCGGACAGCGTTCAGGCTGACGATTTGGGGACGGGCGTTGGCGAGAGTTCCAGCAAGGATACGCAGATGGACCTGAGCCCTCCGACGGACGACGCCAAGGCGCATCCGCAAAGTTCGGCAGCCCTGGCCGAAGCAGAGGCTGCCACCTCAGGCGGCGACGGAATAACCGAGCTCCGTAGCTGGGATCCGCACAAGGCCGCGAAAGACATCGAAATTGGCGATTTCTATTTCAAACGCCAGAATTACCGTGCGGCCGAAGACCGCTACCGCGAGGCCCTGCGCTACAAAAACAACGACGCGGCGGCAACGATACGGCTGGCTGTATGCCTCGAGAAGCTGCAAATCTGGGACGACGCCCGCGCCGAGTATGAGAGCTATTTGAAGATTCTGCCGCACGGCCCGCAGGCTTCAGAAGCGCAGAAGGCGATTAATCGGCTGAAAGCGCAAACCGCGCAGTAGCCGCGGGCGGGCCTGACCGATCATGCGCCAGAGCGGGCGCCATTGATCCGGACTTCCGGTTTCCGTTTCGCGCGAGTGACCTGCTTTGCACCGGATTCCGTCCGGCCATTGGTCTCTCCGCTGTTCACCTTGCTATGGGCGGCTTCTCCAAGGATCAGGTTCGCCGGCCATTTAGGACCGGAGCGTGCCTTCCCCTTGGTGCGGCCAGCTTCTACGACAATGGCTTCGACCGCATCCAGACAGGAATGAATCATCTGGGAGCGCAGCGGCCCGGCAACACCTCCCCGGATCAAATGCATCGCAGTACCGTGCATCAGCGACCACAGCGACAGCATGAGACGAGTGTGTTTGCGGGGATCTCCTCCCAGGCGTTCGGCCAGACGCAGACGCATCAAGTTGAAAGAAGGCCAGGGCTCGTGAAGGGATGGAGGCTGCGCGAATCCGTCGAACAGAACCTCATAGGCGTGGCGATGCTCCAGGGCGAATTCGAGATAGCGCTCGCAGGCTTGCGTGAGCGATCGGGTGCGACTGAGCGCTGCGAAGAGTTCAGTGCGGGTCTGCATGCGTACAGCTCGAAGAATATCGTCGCGGTCGTTGTAACGTTCGTAGAGGGTGGGGGTGGTGGTGCTGGCAGCCTTGGCGACGCCGCGCATAGTGAGGGCCTTTTCGCCCCCGCGGGACCACAATCGGCAGGCTGCGTCCAGGATGCGCTGTTCGAGTTGAGGATCTGCTTGTCTGGGCAACGGCCCCGCCTCTCCGCACCGTCAGGATTACTGCCTGGCCCGATTGCTTTGACTATGTCTAACTAATATCGTACAACCGCTCTCACACAGGCAATACAGTAAAACCCGCACTCAGTGTTCTACCCGATCGACAATCCGAAATTTGTGGGAGTCTCAGACGCAAAAGGACCAGCCGCCATCTCAGCAGCGAAAGCCACGCGGCCTATTTCTCCACGCGGATAAAGGCGCCGGTGGAGGCGTCGACGGCGACCGTTAGTTTGGCGGTTTCGCGAGATGACCCGTAGATCACGTGCCAAACCAGTTGGTTGGTGTTGTGATTCCACTCGCAGATAAAGAGCACGGGAGTGGTGGGATCCTTTTCGAGAATTTTGCCGCCTTCGTGTTTCTGGGCCTCGGCGACAGCCTGGTCGGTGTCCACCTTGAGGAATGCCGGATCAAAAACCTGAGTGGAGGCGTTGCCGGGGTTATAGACATCCTCATTGCCGGGCGAAACGCCGCGAGTGGGAGCGTCGGGGGCGTTGCTGCCCGACCAGAAAAAAGGTTTTACGCCGTGTTGTGCGGCCGAGGCGTAGCTGATGCGCCAGATTGTTGACTTGCCATCCTGGCCATTGCTCTCGCTCGAGGGTGTCGACTCGATGCGGAAGGGCTTCACGTCCGCGGCATAATTGCGGGCAGCGATAAAAGTCTTATAAAACGCCGCGCGGCCCGTGAGCAGTTCAGGAGGCTTGGTTTCCGGCTGGGCTGGAGCCGTGTTTGTAGTGCTGGAGTTGCAACCCGCAAACAGAGCGAGAATAGTAATTGTAAAGACCGCGGCCATGAAGACCTTTGCGGCCGGAACGTGCCCATCGCGCGAGACTGTCCGGGTCGGGTCAGTAACCTTAGCGATCACGTCTTCATCGACTGCGGTAACGACGGCGGTCTCGGACTGAACGAAGTCCCGCATCTTCATGGCTGACCTTCCTGTTATAAATGTGGTGTTTTGATTGTCGCGCAACATTCTACCTGAAGCGCCACAAGACACGAGAGTACTGGAATGGATTCCCGCCTCGAAGAGTTGAAGCAAGCTGTGGAGTCGGCGGTTGAGGGGCTGTCGAGCGAGCAACTCGGCTGGCACCCCGCAGACAAATGGTGCGCGGCAGAGCTTTTGGAACATCTATACCTGACCTATACCGGAACGATAAAAGGATTCACCAAGGTGTTGGAATCCGGCAAACCGCTGGTGACCCATGCCTCTGTGAAACAACGTGTGCGCACCTTGGTGGTTGTGGGATTCCAGCACATGCCCGAGGGCCGCCAGGCGCCCGCGAACACCCGTCCGAGAGGCTTGCCCGGGGTGAAAGTTCGGGGAGAAGTGGGAGCAAAAATTGTGGAGATGGAAGCGATCATCGCGCAATGTGAAGCCCGGTTCGGGTGCAGCAGTCGTCTGCTCGATCACCCAATTCTGGGGCCGTTAACCGCTAGCCAGTGGAGAAAGTTTCATTTTGTGCATGGACGGCATCACGTGAAACAACTGCTCCGGCTCCGAAAAAGCCTGAAGGCCATCGAGTGAACCGCCGCCAGTTTCCGGGTGGATTACCGAAAACAGAAGCGCCGGCTCAGGAGCCGGCGCTTTCTTGTCGTGCGAATTGAGTGAATCGCAGGCGCGCTGCGCGACGCTACATCCCATCGAGCGCCGTCTAGTCAACCATGGCAGAGGGAACGCCGTCTTTCCGGGCTTCCTCCTGCATATCGGCCAGTTTAGACTTGGCGTCCTCAACCGCCTTCTGTTTGTCGGCGATCTTTTGCTTATAATCCGCGTCCTGCTTATCCCACTCAGCCGAGTTGCGCATGCGGTTGCCGGCGTCGGCGTACATAGCTGCGGCGCGGATCTGGTATTCGCGCTGCAGCACGTCGAGTTCGCGGGTGGCGAGATCAATCTGATCCTTCTGTGCGCTCAACTTGGTCTGCCAGGATTTCCAGCCGGCTTGCTTCTTGGCAAGTTCGTCGTCGCCATTGGACCCAGCAGCGTTCTTGTCCTCACCAGGAGCCCCCGCCGCATTGTCCGCAGACTTCTCGCCGATGACCGAAAGCTTGTCGTCGGTCGGGAGGTTGTCATTGTCGAAGACTTTGGGCTTGGCCTTGGCGGTCCCGGGATCCTTACGGATCTTGCGAGCGTAGTCGCCAAGGGACGATTGACTCGTTGCCGGAGCTGCGGTCTGTGCGACCGCCATAGAAGCCAGCAGGGCCGTGGACAATGCGAGTGCTAATCCGATCAGTGTGATGCGCTTCATAGGTTCACCCTTTAATTGCACGTATATTTAGAGCTCGATCTTCACTAGCGATCTTCACCTGTTGAGTCCTGCCGCCTTGGCACCGCCTACCGCGGCTGCCGAGCGTTTTTCGGTGAGAAATCCTCCGATGTGGCGGTCGAGGCGCGATGCCTCGCCGGCTATGTCAGCAGCCAATTGCGGAGCCATCTCCGGATCGCGATTCCGCGCCAACTGCTGGGCATAGCCGGCGATCGTGGCCAGAGAGGTGCGCAGCTCCAACGCCATCTCCGCGGAAATCTCACCATGCAACTCTTGCTGATGGCGGATCCGTTCGAATTCGCTGCGGTCGCTGATTAAGCAGGCCGCGCCGAGCAAGCCACCATCGACCGCCGGCACTGGCGAAACCGTGACTGCGATATGAAGTGTGCGGCCCGCTGGAGTGGTGTAATCCGCCTCGAACTGCCGGCATTTGCTTCCTTCGCGCAGCACCGCATTGATTTCTTCCGTGAGATGCCCGGGAGCGCATGCCGCCCCATCGCTATGGACGGAAGAAGAGTCCGCCGAGCAGATTGCGGCGCCGCGAAAGATATCTTCCACGCTCATGCCCGATGGGGAATGAAAGCCAAGAATTTCCTTGGCGGCAGGATTGGCTTGTTTCACCAGTCCGTTCACGCCGAACACCAGCACGCCAGAGGAGAGATTTGAGAGTACGGCCTGACTGAAATTTTCACTGGTGCGGGCGCGGCGTTGTTCAGCCAGCGTCTGCACCTGTAATTCATGTTTCTGCTGCTTCAGTTGCTGAATGACGGTGTTATAGAGGTGGAGTGGAAGAGTTTCCAGTGTGGGGGTGGCCGCGGTATCGAGATTAGCTTCCTCGGCAATGCTGCGGCGCAAGCCGCGAATTACCCAAATGGCGAACACGAATGCGCCACCCGCGATGGCCAGCACAAACGCAGCGGGCAGAAGGACGGGATTGGCCAGCATCCTTACCACCAGAGCCTCCCATACCAACTCAGGAACCGATTGCCCGCGAACAAGGCGAGCAACGCCGTGCCGCCCAGGAAAACGCCGAAAGGCATTTGATAATGGCGGTAGACCATTTGCGCGGACTGCCAGCCGCGACGGCGCGCCGCCTGCAGGTTCTCCAGCCGGCGAGTGAAACGATGCGTGCGCTTAATCCAAACCACGAGCATGGTAGTCAGGCCAAACATCGACCCGACGAGCGAACCAGCGAAGATGGTGAAGATCGTGAGTTTCATGCCGAGAAATGCGCCCACCATCGCCATCAGCTTTACGTCGCCGAAGCCCATGCCTTCAGCCCCGCGCCAGCGCAAGTAGATCGCTCCCGCGCCGTAGATAAACGAAGCACCCACGGCCGCGCCTAGCAGGGAATCGACCAGGGAAAACAAGCGAACGGAAAGATCTGCGCTGAAGGGCAGGTTCAGCATTCCGGGCAGAAACTGCGATGCCATGTCATGCACTGGAACCAGCAAACTGAACAGCAGGCCAAGGGCAAGGCCGGGAAGCGTGAGCTTGTCGGGCAGCAACTTGGTTTCGGCGTCGGTGAAGATGAGACCGAGCAGGAGAAACCCGAAGACGCAGAATTTTAGAGTAGCGACGGTCAGTCCGGCATAAGCGTAACAGCCGAGAAAGAGAACTCCTGTCAGCACTTCGACGAGCAGGTAGCGCGGCGAGATTCTGACTTTGCAATGGCGGCACCTGCCGCCAAGAAACAGCCAACTCAGAACGGGCAAGTTGTCGTAAAAAGCTATCGGACGCTTGCAATTTGGGCATGCTGAACGAGGTGTCACCACCGACAGGCCCAAGGGCATCCGATAGACACACACGTTCAGAAAGCTGCCAAAGGCCAGCCCGAAGAGAAACATCGAAGATGCAAGAAACGGATCCACTAAGTCTCGCGAGCGTTCGTCAGAAAGCTGCGGCCGCACCGCCGCGCCATCTTCCTCAGAACGCAGGTATTGTTGGTTCTTGAGTGGATTATAAGGCGACGAGGGCAGGGAGGACTAAGGTACTGAAGTCACTGTCCAATCGGACAATGGGCAGCAAGCTGATCAGCAGCACCGAGGCCGCAACAGGTTGGAAATGAGTCGTTTCAGGGAGAGGCGAAACGCAACAGTTCCCCTTCGAGCGCGACCGCGGAAGGTTCACGGGCGGGAAGTCGTCCGTCCCACCGGGTCCAGCCGCGTGGAACAAGGCGGGTTTCGGGAGCAGGAAGCTGCAGCCATCCTTTGCTGGTCTGCTGCCTGACGAACACCGAAAAAGCCGACCCGGTGGCCGCGCTACTCGTGTCGGCTCGAACCGGCAACACACTCCACTCGAAAAGACTTGCCTGCAATCCCTCGCTGATGGATTCCGCCGGCTCGAGGCAGAGAATCCAGTCGTATCGCGCTAAGTCAAGATAGTGATCTGCGGCAGGATGGCCATCTGCCGCTACGACGCGGGCTCCGTATTGACGCGCGACGCGCAGCGTGGCGTCGGCGGAATGATGGTCCACGATCACAATATCGGTGCAGGGAAGAAGCATTTCGAGCGCCCGCCCCAGGCGTAACCCATCATTCTTCGTGTGCAGGAGCGCCGTGATTGGTGGCATGGGAACGCACTCACCGTGCTTCCAGAGTGTACGACGAAGCCGATCGGGACGGCGAGATCATCCGTGATTTCGGCGGGAGGATGTGCTGATTATTGAACAGGAGATGCAGCACTTCGGAAGAGGGTTCGCAGTTCCGAATGTTCTAGTGGATGAACTTATAGTCGACGATCGAGGCGGCCAGCAGGCCAGTGCCATCTTCGGTCTCGTTATCCTCGGCTTCTTTGCCCTGCTTGTTCTTGGAGCGCATTACCCGGCCCTGGCAAAGCACATTGCGGTTCTTCTGGCCAGAGATTTCCTCCGGCATCTCAAATACCATCTCGATCAGTGCATTCACCGGCAACTGTTGTGGACCTCGAAACAGCAGCCCACTCTGGCTCAGGTTGTCGATTGTGCCCTCATGCCACGCGCTGGTGTTGTTGACGCGGTAGCGGAGCGCCACGTCGAGCTTCAGGCGGCGGGCGCGAGGCGTCCACGACGGCCGCTTTTCCCGCGTGTGGCTGCGCCGGGCGACGGTCTCAGGCTTGGCGTGCTCCACGCGCTGGGTGCGGCGCATGGTGGTCCAGTCATACTTGTATTCGGCCGCACACAGCAGGCAAACTTGGTAATAGTCTCCATCGGTGCCGCGCCGCGGCCAGGAGAACTCGTGGGAGCAGCGCCCGAGCATAAGAACATCCATGATTTTTTGCGGCATGATGGTTACTTTCGGGCCTAATGGAGCGCCCGAAGCCCATCATCTCCCGGCGCCGAATTCTTGGGTAGGTTACTTTCGTGTCGGTCATCGGATGGACCGGAAGACAAACCAAGTTGATGCAGATACTTACGCTGTGGAAAATGTTTCGGATGCGGAAAACCGCGGTTACCAGCTCAGTTGCCGGGGATCAAAGTGTATGATCGTGCCGTGGAAAACGGCTCTGCTCGCGATGAAAGTGTCTTCATCCTCGCCGGCGGCAAGAGCACGCGCATGGGCACGGACAAGGCGTTTGTGGAGTATCAGGGCCGCACGTTGTTGGCGCGTGCGCTCGATCTAGCCCGTTCCGTTGCCTCAGGCGTCTGGATCGTCGGAGGTAAAGAAAGGTTTGCGGGGTTTGCCCCGGTGGTGGAAGATGTATTCCGTGACTGCGGACCCCTAGGTGGAATTCATGCGGCGTTGCTCGGTTCGTTAACCGAATTAAACCTGATGCTCGCGGTCGACATGCCATTTATCTCGTCGACTTTCTTGGAGTATTTATTCGCCCAGGCGCGGGGCGCGCCCCGTGCGGCGGTGATTGTTCCGCGCGCTGACGGCCGGCGGCAGCCGCTTTGCGCTGTTTACCGGCGAGAGTTTGCCGTAGTCGCAGAGCGCGCCTTGCAGGCGCGGCAAAACAGGATCGACCGATTGTTCGATGAGGTTCGCACGCGCGTGATCGAGCAGGAAGAATTGGAAGGCGCCGGATTTTCATCCACCATCTTCCGCAACCTGAATACGCCCGAGGAGTTGGAGGCTGAGAAACAACGGGCCTGACGGCCCCGCGAAAGAGGACTGAGTTTCGAGAAGATCCCAATGCCCGATCCTGTGCAACCCTATATCGAATTCCGCGAAGTCTCCAAAGCTTTCGGCGACAAAAAGGTGCTGGACCGTGTCAGTTTCAGCGTCATGCCTGGCGAGACTGTCTGCATCCTGGGGCGCAGCGGGGTGGGTAAATCGGTGTCGCTGCAACTTATTGTTGGTTTTCTCAAGGCCGACTCGGGCCGGGTGATCGTCGCCGGCGAGGACATCACCGACTTTTCTGAACGCCAGATGGAAGCCATCCGAAAAAAAGTCACGATGGTTTTTCAGAACGGGGCGTTGTTTGACTCCCTCACGGTGGGCGAGAATGTGGCGTTCCCCCTGCGCGAAAGTCGAGATTTGAACGAAGATCAGATTTACGAGATCGTCGACGGATTGCTGAAGATGGTGGGCGTGCAGGAGATGCGCGACCTGCTGCCCTCCGATCTCTCAACCGGCATGAAACGCTCGGTAGCCATCGCCCGGGCGCTGGCAGCGCGTCCCGAATGCGTTCTCTACGACGAGCCGACAACCATGGTCGATCCTCTGATGGCGCAACTGCTCGGCGATCTCATCAAACGGCTCAAGCTGCAACTGGGACTGACCAGTATCGTCGTTACCCACGACATGCGTCTCGCGCAGAAGTTGGCTGACCGCGTGGTGTTTCTATACGAAGGAAAGTCGATTTTCTTTGGCACTTACGCGGAACTGGAAAAATCCACTGAGCCGATCGTGCAGGAGTTCCTTGAATTGGACGAGTTGAAGCTGGGAGTTGAAGATCACGGCGGACTCGCCGAGCCTGAGTGTTTAACGTAGCCGCTGCAAGTGAGAACCGGAAGGCGCGGATACTTCGCAAACCGTGAATCGGTGAACGAAAGCTGACACTGAAGAAACGTCGAACCTTTGTCGGATGTTACTCGCCGGGCGTGCAAGCAGTCGCCGCAGAGGCCGGAATTGTTTGCAGAAATCGTTTCGTGAGATCGCGCAATCCTGATGTTCTGCATGTCTCGAAACCATATTCTGATGAGTCTCAGCTGGTCACTGCTCACTGGCCGCTGACTACTGCCCACTGCCTTCAAAACCCTTGCTGCACTAACTCGTCCACGGTGAAGGCAAGTTCAGCTGACTCTCTGCCCATCATCTTTTCGACATACTTGGCAATCAGATCGGCTTCCAGATTCACCGGATCCCCGGGCCGCAGCGAGTTGAGGTTGGTCATCTCTACGGTGTGAGGGATGATGGCAACGGTGCAGTTCCTGCCTTCGAGTTTCGCCACGGTGAGACTAATGCCTTCAATCGAGATGGATCCTTTGTAGACCGTGTATTTCTCCACGTCGTGGGGCAACTCAACGCGCAACCACCAGTTTTCCGAATCGGCAATACGCTCGAGGGCGATGAGCTTGCCGACGCCATCCACGTGGCCTTGCACGATGTGACCGCCGAAGCGGGCATCGGCTTTCATGGGCAGCTCCAGGTTGACCAGCGCGCCTTCATGCATGCGCGAGAACGACGTACGCTCCCAGGTTTCCGGAGCCAGATCGGCGCAGAACGAGCCGGGCTGGATATCAAGCGCGGTCAAGCAGACTCCGCTGACAGCGATACTGTCGCCGGTATTCAATTCCCGGGCCGTGTGCTCGGCGGCAATGGTGATACGACGATTTTCGCCGTTCTGTTCGATGCGCGCTACGCGCCCCACTTCTTCCACGATGCCGGTAAACATGCGGACCTCGATGCGCAACGGAATATCATAAACCTATAGCCGGCGAGCGGTAAGCGATCTCACTCTTCGTACGGATCGCGCAAATATCCCTCTATCGCAAAGTCTTCTCCAAAACGATGCAACTGGAGATGCTTAACCTGCAGTGCTTCGTCCAGATGGTGGGAGCCTGCGCTGGCAGCGAACGGAACCGCCCCAGCGCCCAGAATCTTTGGTGCGTAATACAGGAAAACCTTGTCGACCACCCCGGAGGCGAGCGCCGAACCGTTCAGCACCGATCCCCCCTCGATCATCACACTCGTGATTTCAAGTTGCCCGAGGCGACGGAGAATCGCGCGAAAATCGGGGCGGCCGTCCGCCGTGTCTGGTGGAAGCTGCTCGACACAAACGCCGCGCGCCTCCAGTTCGGCCTTTTTCTTTTGGTCTGGTGAGGACGAAAAAACCAGCACGTCTTTCTTGCTGATGCCTTCATTTCCCAGGCTCCGCACCAGGCGCGACTCCAACGGCAGGCGCAAGTGCGAATCCAGGATGACGCGCAGCAACGGGCGTCGCCGTGGATTGCCGCTGCGATCGGTGAGAAGCGGATCATCAGCCAGGATCGTTCCCACTCCCACCACGATCGCGTCGCTTTGCTGACGTTGTCGCTGTACGTTCGCGCGAGCCACCTCGCCTGTAATCCAGCCGCCGGCAGGAATTCCCGCCGTGTGTTTCGCCGCAACCGCCGCTCGTGCAGCGATCTTGCCATCTAGCGTCATGGCAGATTTCAGCGTCACCAGGGGAACACCGTGCCGAATGTAGCGCGCGAAGGCCTCGTTCAATCTTCGAGCTTCCGCTTCCAGCCCTCCAACCTCTACGTGGACGCCAGCGGCACGCAGTTGCTCAAAACCTCGCCCGCTCACCTTGGGGTTGGGATCAGGCATGGAAGCCACTACACGACGAATCCCGGCGGCCATCAAAGCTTCAGTGCACGGGGGCGTGCGGCCCTGGTGCGAGTGTGGTTCGAGATTAATGTACAGCGTTCCCCCGCGAGCCTTCCCCCCAGCGCCCTCGAGCGCGCGCACCTCAGCGTGCTTTACGCCGTCGTAGGTGTAGACTCCCGTCCCCACGATGCTGCCTCCCCGGTCGACGATGACCGCACCAACGTAGGGATTGGGCGACGCCAATCCGACGCCCTGGCGTGCTAAGTCGAGCGCACGGCGCAGAAACTGCTCGTCAATGGAGTGGTCTGGCATATTTGGCGGGGACCGTCGTGAAGAAAGGTCTTATTCGAACAGCGAATCCACAAATTCCTTCGGATCGAAGGGCAGCAGATCACCCACCTTCTCGCCCACGCCAACAAATCGCACAGGCAGCCCCAGTTCGCGCGAAATGGCCACCACCACGCCGCCCTTCGCGGTGCCATCAAGCTTTGTAAGCACGATGCCGGTAACGCCCGCCGACTCCGTAAACAAGCGCGCCTGCTGCAAACCATTCTGTCCGGTAGTGGCATCCATCACCAGCAGCGTTTCGTGCGGCGCTCCGGGGATAATGCGCTGCGCCGTCCGCCGCATCTTCTCCAGTTCTGACATGAGGCTTGCCTTGGTGTGCAGACGGCCGGCGGTGTCCACGATCACGTAGTCTGTTTTCCGCGCCGTTGCCGCCTGCAACGCATCGAACAATACCGCTGCAGGATCGCCACCGGGCTTGGTCTTGATCACTTCCGTACCTGTGCGTGCGCCCCAGATTTCCAGCTGATCGATCGCCGCCGCGCGGAAGGTATCTGCGGCACACAGCAGCACACTCTTGCCCTTCGACCGGAATACCTGCGACAACTTGCCGATGCTGGTGGTCTTGCCCGTACCGTTCACGCCCACTACCAGAATCACTTCCGGCGTGCCGTCAACTTTTTGAACTGGCCGGGTATTCGCAGCATTCAGAATCGCCAGCAATTCCTCTTTCAGCAGGCGTTTCAGCTCCTGCACATCCTTGATCTGCTTCCGGTCGGCCTTGTCTCGGAGCTTACCCAGGACCTCCTGCGTGGTCGCAGTGCCCAGGTCGGCGCCGATCAACGTCGCTTCAAGATCGTCGAGCGTATTGCGATCGATCTCTTTGCCAAAGGCAACCTCCTCGATGCGCTCGGCAAGGTTCTCGCGCGTACGCGTAACCGCCTGCTTCATGCGCTCGAAAAGCCCCGGCTGCGTTTCCTCGGTACTGCCAAACAGAGTTTGAATCATGAAAAGTCCTGAAACTGATTATAGCGGTCAGCGCGGCCAGCCTGCCCTTGGTTGGCCAGATGGCCGAGGACAGGACGCTCGACAAGATGGGCGGGAACAACACGAGCGAGAACAACACGAGCAAGAAGTAGAGTTAGACGCGGGTTCTTTCGAGGTTGGCCCCTTCAGGAGCAGCCAGCGCCGTGGCAGGCGCGGCAGGAACATCAGCCGCAGCCGCATCCGGGGTTGCGACAGCTCTCTTGATCGAGAGGCGCTGGATGCGAATTTCGCCCCGCTCGTAAACCGCCATCAGTGCCGCCACCGGCTCGGGATCAAGCCGTTTCCCGGCGAGATTCTGAATGATTTTGAATGCCTCTTCCGGAGTGTGGGCATGCTGGTAGGGACGATTGGTCGTCAAGGCGTCAAACGTGTCGGCAACCGCGATCACCCGTGCCAGCAGCGGAATCTGATCTCCCTGCAGGCCGTAAGGATAGCCCCGGCCATCGAGCGCTTCGTGATGCAGTTCAATGCCGGGAAGCATCTCGGCAAGTTGGGTAACCGGGCGCAGAATGTTGGCGCCCTTCGTTGTGTGAGTCTTCATGACCTCAAATTCTTCCGCGGTCAGCGCGCCCGGCTTCTTGAGAATGCGGTCTTCGATGCCGATCTTACCCACGTCGTGGAGCTGCGCGGAAATCTGCAGCGTCTCCATGAAATCAGTGGCCAGCTTCAACTCCTTGCCGATCAGCAGCGAGTAGCGCGTGACTCGGTCGGAGTGGCCTCGCGTGTAGGGATCCTTTTCGTCAACCGCGCCGGCTAGCATCTGGATCGAGCCCAGAAACAGGGCGCGATTCTCTTCCGCGGCCCGCTTGAGATCTTCGACGAATTGTTCAAGTTCCTGCGACATGGTATTAAAGGTCTCCGCCAGTTCGCCGATTTCGGTGCGGCTCCGCAAGTGTACGCGTTGCGAAAAATCGCCACGCGCCAGAGCCCGCCCGGACTGGGTAAGAATTTGCAGTGGATTTGTAATCCTGCGAGCCGCGAAGATGCTGACACCGATGCTCAGCAGCACCGCTAACAGGGCCAGCAGCCGAGCCGTACGCTGCATCTCGGCAACTCCACGGTAAGCCTCGTATTGCGGTTTCTGCACCACGACCGCCCAGTCGAGCGCTGTCACCGGACTGTAAGTCCCGAGCATCTCAACACTGTTCTTGCCCTCGCGGACGCCGAATTCCTTGGTGGCGGCCAACTGCGCCTTGCTCCCCTCATCCACAAAATTACGGACGATCTCCAGGCTCTTCATATCCTGCCCGGTTATATATTGCGAGGTGCCGGCGGCCACCAGCCGCCCTTGCGCGTCCACGACATAAGGAATCAGACCGCCGCCGCTTACTTCCTGCAGCCTGCGAATCAGGAATTGCAGATCCACCACCGCGCCCACCATGCCGAGAAAACGCCCGCCATAGCTGACCGGACTGCTTACCAACACAACGGTGCGTGCCGTCTTGCCATCTTCCACTTGCAGGGCCTGGCCGTTATAAGCGCGCCCATCGCGCGCAGCATCGTAGGCATGCTGTAACTCGCGCTGCAGAAAGGCATCCGGCGCAATGCGGCCCGCCGATATTCCCTTAGCCTCGGAGTTCAGAAGGGTAGCGTAGGCGAGCTCATCCGAAGACGAAACAAAGTTCTCGAGCAGTGCGCGCAACTCTGGTGCTTCAATGTTCTTGTTACCAATATCGCCGCCGCTCGCCACCTGAATCGCAGACGAAAGATTGGCCAGCATCATCCGCACAGAACGCTCGTGCTGCGAAAGATCGTCGGCCAGCGACCGCGTGACTGTGTTCTGCAGCAGCATTTCGTTGGTCTTCAGCCGGTCCCGGTTAATCGCCTCCACTTCCGAGGAGTAGAAATACATCGGCACAATGCTGATCACAAGAAGCACGCCGAGAATTACATAGAGAATCGGGATGCGCGCCGCGTTGGGAGCGCTGGAAGACAGGTCGCTCCCCTGGCTCAGTGCGGAAGCGCCGTCGATCGAAGTGGCGGCGGATTTCACGGGTATCTATAGAATTTTAATGTCGAAGGAATGCCGCGAGGTGAAAACCATCGGAATTGCCGTTACCAAAGTACCACTCGAAGTGCACGTCCGGTGCCGGTTTTGCAAGAAAACGCGCCAGATTCGTCAAGCGCGGCGATGCATTATGCCCCCAGAGTTTCGCTTTTGCTGCTGCGGGCCATCAAGTCATGAATCGCTTCGCGGGGATCCTTACCCTCGTGCAGAATGGCGTGCATTTGCTCTGTGATAGGCATCTCGACTCCCCGAGCCCGTGCCAGCCCCACGGCCGCAGTTGTGGTGAAGATCCCTTCCGCAACCATCCCATGCATTCCGGCGAGAATCTCGGGTAGCTTTCGTCCGCGGCCCAGTTCAACGCCTACGCTGCGATTGCGCGACAAGCCGCCCGTGCAGGTCAGCACCAGATCGCCCAGACCCGCGAGACCCGCCATGGTTTCCGCTTTGCCTCCGCAGGCCACCACCAGCCTCGTCATCTCCGCCAGACCGCGCGTAATCAAGGCGGCCACGGAATTATGACCCAGGCCGAGGCCCGCGCAAACGCCGGCGGCGATAGCTACAGTATTTTTCAGCGCGCCTCCCAGTTCAACGCCGACGGGATCTTCATTCGTGTAAAGGCGAAAGCTGGCGTGGCTGAACTCCTGCTGGATGAAGCGCGCAAGTTCCTTATCCTGCGAAGCGATTGCGATTGCCGTTGGATCTCCACGCGCCGCTTCCAGCGCGAACGATGGGCCGCTAAGCGCGCCGATCCTGGGCGCTGGAATACCGCGTCCTTTAACCACCTGCAGAATCACCTCAGTCATACGCTGAAAGGATTGTTCTTCCAACCCCTTGGTCGCGCTGACGATCACAGTTTCTGCGGACAGGTGGGGCCGCATCTGCTCGAACAACTGACGGCAGTGTTGCGAGGGCATCACGCTTACTACGATGGCCGCGCCCTCAAGCGCTTCTGCAAGGTCATTACAAGGTGTAACGCAGTCAGGAATGCGCTGACCGGGAAGGAACATCTCGTTCACGCGCTGTCGTGAAATCGATTGGCAAACTTCTTCTTCGTGAGCCCACAGCCGAATCGCATGACTCTCTTTGCGACCAAGAACGATCGACAGCGCCGTCCCCCAGGCTCCCGCCCCGACGATTGCAATCTCGCTCACGCGCTCTTTGCCCCCATGCGGCTTTCCGTCCCGGCCAGAAGGCGATGGATGTTCTGGTGATGCCGGGCGATGATGAGGAGGCAAGTGATCACTATGAGTGACATGATCATCGGTGTTTTGCCATACCCGTAAATTGCGTAAACCAGAAATGGAAAGGACGCGACGGCAAGGATCGATCCCAGTGACACATAGCGAAAGAGGGCTGCGGTTGCGATAAAAATACCCGCCGCTATCAGAACTGCTTGAGGGGCGATAAACGCAAAAGAACCCAACCCGGTGGCGACCCCCTTGCCTCCTCGGAACTTCAGCCATACCGGAAACATGTGCCCGATAACGGCAAACAGGGCCGCTATTGAGACCGGTTCAAACGGAAGAACGTCGAGGGCCCCGGTTCGAATGCCCATCCGAATCCATAGGTAATATGACAGGATGGCAGCGGCAGTTCCTTTCAGCGCATCCAGCAGCAGCGTCGCGATTCCCAGGACCGGCGATTTGCGGGAGACGTTGGTCGCCCCGATATTCCCGCTGCCGCTTTGCCGCACATCTTCGCCGCGAAAGATGCGCACGAGTAGATAGCCGAAGGGAATCGATCCCAGCAGGTAGCTCGAAACGGCAATAATTATCAGCGTTCGCATGCTATATCGTGCTGGGCACGGCTACCGCAAATCGAAACCCGCCAGCTTTGTATACTTCGAACCACCACGAGAGGACTGGCTCTGGTACAGAGAAAACTCCCGAACCGTCATCGCGCCAAGATCTGGTACCGGGAGGGCCGCCAACTTTTTCTGCAACCGCTGAAAGCTTTGGTTCGGATGGTCTCCCTTTTGCTTGCG
>DATHOK010000321.1:0-13894 GCA_035484995.1 Verrucomicrobiia bacterium
TGCATAGGTCCTTCGTCGGGAGTCGCTCGCTTCGCGCGCGACTCCGCTTCCTCAGGATGACAAGGCAAGCGGCGGCAGGCGAGTTCATTTTTTTCTCGCGTGGACTACTACGCCAGGAATTTCTCGAGTGGCTCCCAATAGTGGGCTTTCCAGCCTGAGGCCAGGCTCTCCGCGTCGCCTTTGGGAAAGCCGGTGTGGTCGAACACGATCTTGGTGCCGGAGCCTTGCTCCACTAGCTCGAACTTAACAATGGAGTAGACGCCCGGTGCCCAGTTGCCGGCTCGCCAGGCCTGCACGATGCGCTGGTCAGGCACAAGTTCAACGTGCCGTCCCGTGATGTATCCACCGAAGAGGGCGAATGCGCCTCCCACTTCACGGCTGATCTCCGCCGGCTTGTCGGCGAGACGCATCGACTGCATAGCGCCACTGAGCTGAATGATCTTGTCGAACTGTTTGGCGTCGGTGAGCGCATCGTAGACGCGCTTGCGGCTGGCTTTGAAAACCGGCTCCTGATGGATGGATTCCGCGGTATGAGAAATCTCTCCCTCGGCGTCCGCCCTGGACGCAGTTGAGGCCAGAGCGAGTCCACCGATTGCGATCGCGGCACCGACAATTGCTTGCCGCCGCGTGGGAGCGTTCGCTAGCGCTGCCGGATTATTTCCATCAGCCATTTCGTCCTCCTGGGTTTCGCGTTCAGCCTTCACCGCATTAGAGCCGCGCGGGAAAATATGTTCAAGATAATATTTCCCTAGGCTGCCGGGCGCGCTTCCGGGCATACTAGACCGCCTAGGGAGCGACGAGACGCTATGCCTTACCCAGCAGGTCACCGCGCCACAGTAAAGAAAGCCATTATTGACAGCGCCCGCAAGCTATTCAACCGGCATGGATTCGAGAGTGTCTCTCTCAACCAGATCATGGCGGGAGCGGGGCTGACGCACGGCGGATTCTATAGCTATTTCAAGAGCAAGAGCGACCTGTATGCGGCGGTATTGGGTTGTTTCTTCACTGATCCCGAGTGGAAGAGTTGCTGGGAGGGCGTGCATGTTGATTTGTCATCGACCGATGTAGGGCCGCAGGTCGTCCGCGCCTATCTATCGCGCCAGCACTTCGAGGATGTGGAGAACTCCTGCCCAATGGTCGCCTTGCCGACCGACGTCGCCCGCAGCGGCGTAGATGCGAGGCGCGCCTTCGAGACTGTGTTCAAAGCGATGGTAAGCGTTTTGGAGCGGAGCCTGGTGCAGAATGGCCGGCGCCGACACGCTACAGCGCGAAGCATAGCCGCCTTGTCCATTGGAGGGATGGTTGTGGCTCGTACTATTGTGGATCGCGCCCTCGCCGACGAATTGCGCGCCGCCTGCATGGCGGTTGCGCTCGAGCTTGGGGGCTGGGATAAGAGAAAAGGACGGACAAGCCGGAAATCCAGGTAACTCCGAGCGCAGCGAGTGCGCTAGCAACCTTCTCGCCACGGATCAATTGGGATTCGCACGGACAAACCATAGGAAGCGATCATGAAAGGCGGGACTTATGTACGAAGTAGTTCTGAAGCGGTTTGAGAATCCGGACGAAGTGCGGACTTTTGAAAAGGGGAAGTTCGAAGTTGTGCAGGTGGGGGGAATGACGATTGGGCGCGCGACTTACCAGCCGGGCTGGAAGTGGTCTCTACACGTGGGGAAGGCCGTGGGGGCGGCAAGTTGCATGGTAGAACATGTTGGCCTGGTGGTAGCCGGGCGGGCGACGGCGGCCATGGACGATGGCCGGGTTATCGAGATGAAGGCGGGCGACGTATTTTATATTGCGCCGGGGCACGACAGCTGGGTGGTGGGCGACGAGCCTTATGTCTCGCTGCATTTTATGGGCGCGAATGAATATGCGCAGCAGAAGAAATGATGGCGGCGGAATGTAGTGCGTGGTCCGCTTGTCTTAACTCTTAGCGTGAGCTGTGCAGACAGGTAAGAAAATGCATAGGTCCTTCGCGTAATGGTTTCCGGCGGCGCTAGCGCACGCGGGGCTCAGGATGACAAGTCAGAGTCTATGGCGACTGACACCTCGTGAGATCAGAGTTGCTGCTTCATCAAACGGATATAATGCCGCGTTCGTCTTGGTTGAGGACTTTCGCCTGGTCGTCAAACTATGAAGTCACAGTCTCTCACTTTTTTTCTGGCGGTCGCGATCCTGATTGTTGTTTGGATCGCGGCTTTTGCGGCGAAGCAGCGTGGGCGTCCCTTTCTGGAAGCGGAAGGCGGCGCAGTCGAGCGCTGGAGCACAGAAAAACTTTTGCTGGCCAGCTTTCTCACGCTGTTTGCGGAGCTCGCCTTCATTCGCTGGATTGCGGTCGAGGTGCGAGTCTTTGCTTATTTCAAGAACCTGGCGCTGCTGCTTTGCTTTGTCGGCTTCGGGCTGGGATGCGCGCTGGCCGGGCAACGAGCGCGGTGGAAGTCCGCCCTGCTGGCTTTTCTGGGGCTGCTGCTGATCGTGCGAATGCCGTGGCGGGGCGCGGAGTTGCTGGAAGGACTCTCGGAAAGTTTGGGAGGAGCGGGGGACATTGCGATCTGGGCGACGGGAAATAATTCGAACTGGTTGCAGTATGGGATGGCGGTGCTGGTTGCAGGAGCGCTGTTCCTGTTGATTGTTTCTGTGTTCGTGCCGCTGGGGCAAACGGTGAGCCGGCAGATGGACCTTGCGCCTAGCGCATTGCGGGCTTACTCGTGGAACCTGGTGGGCAGCCTGGTGGGCGTGGTGGCGTTTTTTGCGGTGAGCCTGTTGATGCTGCCGCCTGCTGTCTGGCTGGGAGCGGTGGTCATCGGCTTTGCGTTTCTGCAGACTTCGCGGCGGGACGTTGTGCTGGTCGCGAGCCTCGTTATTCCTCTGGTTTTGCTGCTGCATGGCGAAGCCGGTCCCGATACGACGGTTTTGTGGACGCCGTACCAGCAGGTCCAATACACGCCGGTGCACACTCCAGATGGCGAGGTCTACGGTGGATTGATGCGGGTGAACCACGCGCTCTACCAGAAGATCGTGAATTTGTCCGATGCGTTTCTGGCGCGGCATCCGCATGCGATGAAGGAGACACCGGATGAGAATCCATACAACCTGCCGTTTCGTTTTGCTGTGCCGGACCCGGCGGTGATGATTGTTGGGTCGGGAACGGGGAACGATGTGGCGGCGGCTTTGCGCCATGGAAGCCGGCTAGTGGATGCGGTGGAAATTGATCCGGCGATTCTGGGGTTGGGGAAGCGGGAACATCCGGAGCATCCCTATGACTCGCCGCGGGTGTCGATTCACGTTGACGATGCGCGCGCATTTCTGAAGCGGACGACACAGAGCTACGACTTGATTCTGTTCGGGTTGCTTGATTCGCACGGGCAGTTTTCCGACTATGCCAACATGCGGATCGACAACTTTGTCTACACGACGGAATCGTTCCGCGAGGCGGCGCGTCACTTGACGCCGAATGGCTTGATCTTCGTGAAGTTTCAGGTTGACCATCGCTGGATGGGAACGAGGCTGGTTGAGATTCTGCAGCAAGCATTTGGGAAGCCTCCGGTGGTGTTTCTGGCGGAGTCGAATTACAGCGCGTCCGCGACCTGCTTTGTGATTTCGCAGGGGGGCCGGGTGGAAGAGGCTCTGGGCGCCGATCCGCGGCTGGCGGAGTTTGTGAGCAAGAATCCGTTTGCGGTGCCAGCTGAACCGGTTCCGGTTACCACTGACGACTGGCCTTATCTTTATCAGGAAGGGAAGTGGATTCCGCGGACTTATTATTCGATTGGGGTGCTGGTGATTCTAATTGCGATTGGGCTGTATGCGCAGATCGGCGGAGCTCGGCGGAATGCGCCTTCGCTGTTTTTCTTCAGCATGGGCGCGGGATTTCTTTTGCTGGAGACGCAGGTGATCAGCCGGTTGGCGCTGTTCTTTGGAACGGTCTGGCAGGTGAATGGCATTGTGATCTCGGCGTTGCTGATTGCTTTGTTGCTGGCGAATGCGGTGGTCGAACGCAGCAGGAAAGACTGGCCGCGGTTCTGGATTTGGGCGGGGTTGATTGTCGGGCTGGCGATTGCCTACTGGTTTCCATTTGAGCGGATTGGCGGATCGCCGTCGGTTGCGGGAACGATTGCGGTGGTGGTGTTTTCTGTGCCCGTGGTGTTTGCGGGCATCTTGTTTGCGCTGGAGTTCAGGGCGACGGCGTCGCCGAGTGCGGCACTGGGAGCTAATATGTTAGGCGCGGTTGCGGGAGGACTGCTGGAAACTCTCTCGCTATTGTTTGGAATGCGGGCGCTGTTGCTGGTGGCGGTGGGGGTTTACTGCCTGGCGGGCTTGGGGCTGTGGCGACGGAAGCGGACGGCTTTGGCTTGAGGTGTGTGGGTCAGTTTGTTCGATAGAGACGCGCTGTCGGGGGAACTTCGTGAGGCAGTTTCTTAAACTTGCCACGCGTCCGCAAGGGCACTTAACACACACAAATTGGCAGCTGTGCAGCGCCTGTGCGATATTGACAGAGTGCGAGCCGTGTAGTGTGTGGTGCGGTAATACAGGCCGGGATGGCGAAATTGGCAGACGCAGCGGACTTAAAATCCGCAGGGGCGAAAGCTCTGTGGGGGTTCGATTCCCCCTCCCGGCACCAGGACCTAGTACTGCGTAGTATTCGGGGTGCGTTCCCGGGTGGAAGGAAATCGCCCGAGAGCCGACGCGTGGCGAGCGCACAATACGGATACTCGGCGTTCTCCGATGCCCGCTTTTATTCTCTTCCTTCCCCTTGGTCTCTGAACTGCTGTGTGGTTCCCACAAAAAATTCCTCGTACTTGCGCTTGCCGGCGGTTGCAGATTCTTCCCCGTTGATCTTGCCCCAAATAAGCTCTGCCGGTCCCGAGTCAGGGAGTGCGCGAATTCCCTGTGCGGAATAGTAATAGTAATGATCCGTCGCCCATCCATATTGCTCGGCGGAAGACGTTCGGAGTACTCCGCCGGAGGGAATCTTGAGAACATACTGTGCGCCTTCCACGGGCAGCGGCGGAGCGTCCTGTACCTCAAACTCAATTCGTACCCAACCCGTGTATCCCTCGGGAATCAGAAAGCGCGATGAGCGGTGCGTCGAATTCTGGGCGCCGATGCGCAGCCACCACACGAAGCTAATCAACAGGACAACAGTAAGAGCGCCGACGAAGATTCGCGTCGGCCGGCTCGTGGCGTCTGGAAAAATCCATCTCTGCTTGTGGTTCACAGGTTGCCTGAAGCTGACGACTGCGGAATACACCGTGGCGAAAAGCAAGAAGGCGATGGCAAGGTATGGCAATATCATCAGGGTTATGGCAATCGATTTAGTCCGCGCCTAGTCTGCGCGGCGAGGTTACCCCTCCTTCGTCCTCGATCGAGAGCGTGTTCAAGCTAAGCAGCTTCCGGGGTTCTGGCGAAGAAAACAGATCCAGATCGGAAAGCACAGAACTGTGTTTGGTGAGTTTGGTCCGGATCGATTTTGCAATCGCTGGGCCGTAAAAGCACCAAATCATCAGGGAAGCGAGCAGCGCAAGCTTTGCTGCGGCATTCGGCTTAGAAAGGCTGACATAGGCGGCAATCAACAGACACAACGATCCCAATAAAGAGACGAGCTCTAATGGATTGAGCCGAGCCCCATACACAGCCAGAGCGAGAGTGTAAACATTGAACCCAGTGACGATTCCCGCGACGAAATAGAGGCAAAAGGGAAGCATATCGACAATCATATAGCCCACGAAACCGAGTTATCGATTGCTGGGCTGGTGCTTAGTATACAAATGCAAACATAACGACTACAGATGCATTAAGGGCTGATGCACAAGGTTCTTCTGTTCCTTGGTTTCCGCGGTGTTCTCTCCGCTCATTGTCAGCCGTTGATCGTAGGTCTCACGAGTGGTTCTGCGGCGAGCGGCGGCGACCAGCACACAAAGAACGACCGACGCAGCGACGAATGCAAGATAGATCATGCTCCGTTCCACTGTGAATAGCAGACTCGGCACTATCAAGGACGAGAAGAGCAGTATCCGTTTCATTACGACTCCTCCAGATGGTCGACAAGCCCAGAAGCAGGTTGATGCAGCATCTGTTGGGCTCGCTAATTGGGTGGGTGCCAATAGAGGGCCACCAGAAGAAAGACGAGGGCAACAAATGCTCCGATCGAGAGCGAAAGAACAATTCCATGAAGAGTGGTGAACGATGATTCGTTCTTCTTCCTCTTTTTCTTCTTCCTTACCTTCATGACACCGGCCGCTTACAAATCGCAGGAAATCTATTTCGAGGTTCATTGGGTTTCTCAACCCAGGCCGCCCGCAAGCGATTCAACCGCTTTCATACAAGCTTTAGCTATCTCAGAGCCCTCTCGTTTGGTACTGCAAGACGGCCAAGGAAAGTCGATAGTCGTATCCAGCCTCAGCATTGCTGATCTCTGCTTGAGTTTGCTGAAGTTGTGCTTGACTCAACTCCACGATCGAGCCCAGGCCCAGGTTGTACCGCGTCTGCGCCAGGCTCAAAGCGAGATTGGCTTGCTCCACGAGCTGTTCTGTTACTCCTACCCTGTCGAAAGCCGTGTTGGCGTTCAACCAACTAGTGCGCACGTCGCGGGAAATTCGGTCACGGAGGTCACGCAACCTCTCGTCGGTAGCCTGTGCCCTCAGCAGGGCTTCGCGCGCCCTGGCGGTATAGAGGAAGCCGTTGAAAACCGGAATTTCGACGTTAACCCCGGCCGCCCCATACCAATTGGAGGTAATGAGAGGATTTCGTACCGGAGTATCGCCTACTGCAGCGAGAGCACGGATATCGGGGAGGAGCAAGTCTCGTTCTGCGATATGAAACTTCTTTGCCGACTCAGACTGAAATTCCAGCGCCAGGATTTCCGGTCGCATCGCAAAAGCAGTTGCGATCAGGTCATCCACGTCACTTTGCGGAGGGGTGATTGGGGTCGAATCCTCTGCGAGCTGAAAGTTCTGCAGGTTTGAAAACCCCAGCACCGCAGAAAGCACGGCCAGCGTAGCGTTTTCGTTATTCTGCGCGTCGAGCAAAAGCAACTTGGCTTGTGCCAGATTCACATTGGCGAAGCTCAGGTCGAGTTCAGACTTCAGCTTGCTCTTGAACAGGGCGTCGATCTGGTCGGCCACAGTTTGACGCTCTTTGACGGTCTGCTGTGCAACCGTCAAGACGGCATGGGCTTGTAAAGAGTTATAGAACGCCTGATCCACAGCCAGAAGGATTTGCTCCTTGGTGGCAATTGCATTTTGGTTCTCCGCCTTGGCCGCCAGATTGGCGCTCGATATAAGGTTTGTCGTGCGTCCGAAATCGGTGAGCAACTGACTTACCATCGCTCCGCCGGCCGCGCGCTCATAGATGATGGGATTGTTCAGCGCTCCCGCTGTAATGCGGGCGCCGGTATTGGCATCCGCTGCAGTCAGATCCACGGTCGCGGTCGGCCATAGATTCGACCGAACCTCTCGCGTTACTTGCAGCGATGCGAGGGCGGTCAGGCGAGCGACCGAAATTTGGGGGTTGTTCTTAAGAGCCAGCGCCTGCGCATTTTTCAGAGAAAGTACAATTGGCGTCCCTGGGCTATTCTGCGGGGCGCCGTTTTGTGAGGCTGCCATCGGTGCACTCGAAGGCGCTGGCGTGGCGGCCTGTTGCGGCATCGGAGCGGCGGGCAAGCTTGAGGACGCTCCCAGAGCGGGTGCTCGCTGCGCGAGGGTGAATGTCGACATCGCCAGTGCGAGACATATTGAGAGTAGGGTTTTCATTGCGCCGCCCCGGGCGTTGGATTCGCGACTTCCTTGGCTCCGCGCTTGCCGTAGACCAGCAAATAAGCCGCGGGCACGATAAAAATGGTAAGCACCACTGAGGAGGTCAAGCCTCCAATGATGGCCTTCGCCATTGGGGCATACTGTTCCGCGCCCGTCCCCAATTTCAGCGCCATCGGAATCATTCCGATAATGGTTGCCAGAGAGGTCATCAAAATTGGACGGAGACGTACGCGGCATGCCGTGATAACTGCATCAGCGGGCAGCATTCCTTGTTTCTCCAGATTGTGGGCGAAATCGACAATCAGAATGCTGTTCGAGTCGGCGATGCCGACCAGCATCAGGACTCCCATCAGCGACATTACGTTCAAAGTGCTTCCTGTCAGGGGCAAGATGATGAGCACGCCGACGAATCCCATCGGGATCGCAAGCATAATCAGGAAAGGATCGATGAAGGACTTGAACTGAGCGGTTAGGATCAGGAACAACAAGAGAAAGGAAATCAGGAACCCGAAGGCAAAACTCTTAAAGGACGCTTCCATCCCTTGTACCATCCCGCGCAGATTCACGCGGACGTTGGAAGGGATCTTCTCCGTCGCGAGAATGTTGCGAATCGAACTAGTGACGCGCCCCAGGTCTTCGCCGTTTGGGGTCACGAAAATATCTACGGCGCGCTGAATCTGGTAGTGATCCACTTCGGTCGGCGTCAGGACCTGTTTCACGTCGACCACATTCTTAAGAACAGTGGTCGGTCTGCCTCCTCCGAGGCATGCCCAGGAAGAGTGGCCCGTACCTGGCTGCGGTGGACCGGAGGGGCCGCAAGTCATTCCTGCTCCGTTGCCCGGATCGCGCAGAGGAATCTGTCCCAGGTCGGCCATGTTGTGAATGGAGGCGTCGCCATGCTCGAAGTACTGCACCGTGAGGTAGTAGTCATTCCCGCTCTTGCGATCAACCCAATAGTTGGGGGCGATCATGTAATTCGAATTGAGCGCGGTAATTACGTTGTCGACTACATCTTTTTGCGTGAGTCCCAACTCGCCGGCGTGCACACGATCTACATCGAGCCGCAAAGCCGGATAGTTCATATCTTGCGGAATGTAGATTTGGCCGACACCATGTACTTCGCGAATGCGATTGGCCAAAGTCTGGGCGATGCCGTAGATCTGGTCCAGATCAGGGCTGCTAACCTGCACGTCAATGGGAGCGGGCGCTCCCGAATTTAAGATGGCGTCGACCATCGAGCCGCTGGAAAAGAATGTACGAATATCGGGAAACTGGCTGGCCATCGCCTTTTGCACCCGGTCCATATACTCGAAGCTGCTGAGCCGGTGGGGCTCGTTTAGCGCCACCTGGACGGTCGCTGTATAGGGGCCGGAATTAGTGGTATAGAGCGAGGAAAAATCAGGAACCACACCGATGTTGGAGACGATCCGCTTGAAATCCTTAGGTTCTATTTCGTGCCGGATCAAATCTTCCACCTTGGCAACATATTCGTTCGCTATCTCAATGCGCGTGCCCGTTGGAACTTTGAGGTTAATGGTGAATTGCCCGGCGTCGGTCTTGGGGAAGAAAGCTAGTCCAAGTAACGGATAAATCGCCAGGCTCGCCAGGAACACTCCGCTCAAAATTGCGACGGTAACCCCTGGACGGACGACTGCCCGCCTCACCCAGTGTTCGTAATAGTCCAGAACTTTGTTAAACATCCGGTTGAAGCGGGCGTTGAAGCGTTCCATCCAGGAGTGCCCGGTTGTCGCCGTTGGTTCCAGGTCATATTCATTTTCCTTGTCCTTCTGCTTTTCAACGTGCGGAACCGCTTTCAGGAAGCGCGAGCAGAACAGAGGAATCACCGTCATCGCCACCACGAACGAAGCCAGCAGCGATAGACAGAAAGCCAGGGCCAACGCGGAAAAGAGAAACTTGGCTACGCCGTAGAGAAAAACGACGGGGAAGAAATCGACCACATCCACCAAAGTAGCCGCTAAGACAGCCAGGCTCACTTCCTGCCCGCCGACCTCGGCGGCGATCATCGGGGCGGCTCCCATTTCTAAATGGCGGTAAATGTTCTCCAAAGAAATGACTGAGTTGTCGATCACGCGCGAAAAAGCGAGCGCCATTCCGCCCAGGATCATCGTGTTCACCGTTCCACCCATCATGGCGAGCACCACGAAGGCCGCCAGCGCCGATAAAGGAATGGAGAGCAGCACCGCCGACGTGGCGCGGAAGCTTCCGAGAAAGATCAGGATCATCAAGCTGGTAAGAATCAACCCCAGAAAGCCCTCATGCAATACGGTGTCGATCGCTTCCTTCACATACACGGATTGATCAAAGACGATGCTCGTCTTCATCTGCTGGGGAATGTCGTAGAGGTGCTTGATGAGTTGACGGACCCCATCGACGACCGCGATCGTGTTGGTGTCGCCACCCTGTTTCATGATGGGAATATAAGCGGATCGCTGACCATCGACGCGCACGATGTTGTATTGAATCTGGTGAGCGTCCTCGGCTTTACCGACGTCGTTTACCGTAACCCAGGAGTTGCCTTTGACTTTGAGCGGGACATCGCCCAACTGCTTCATGTTGTCAACCAAGCTGTTGGAATAGACGAAGTAATCGTACGGTCCCATCTTCACGTCGCCGGCCGGTAAGATCAGGTTCGAGTCGTTGACGGCGCCCACCACGTCCATTACGCTCAATTGCCGCGAAGCAAGCTTGTAAGGATCGACGTAGACCATGATCTGGCGGTAGATTCCGCCGAACACGCCGGGAATTTCGGCACCGGGAACGACTGCGATTTGGTTGCGAATCTGAAACTGGGCGTAGTCGTGGAGCTGAGTTTCGTTGAGTCCCTCGCCTTTTACGGTAACCAGGGCCACGGGCAAGCTGGAGGCATCAAACTTGAGAACCACGGGAGGAAGCGTTCCCGGCGGCAAACGTTTCAAGTCGGCAAGAGCTAAATTGGACAACTGGCTTACGTCAGCATCCGCGCTGGTTCCGGGCTGGAAATAAACGCGGATGATACTGACGCCTAACATGGACCGCGATTCCATGTGGTCCACCCCGGATGCCAAAGTAAAGAATCGCTCCAGGGGGTCGGTGATATCGGTTTCAATATCCTCGGGCGGCATGCCTGTATAAAACGTAGCAACTACTACTTCCGGCAGGTTGATTGGTGGGAATAAATCGACCGGCATCCGCGCCAAGCTGGTCACGCCGATGACCAGGAGAGTCAGGCAGATCACTATGATGAAGTAGGGATTGCGAATTGAGAAGCCTGGCATAAACTTTGTCCTTGTTGCGTTCGCGCCGTATCAAATGGCCAGATCCGCACCGTTCACTGCGCGTTTTCTTCGTGGTACTCCATCACGGCTACTGCCTGCGGATGAACCTTTTGGCCGGACCTCATCCCGCTGCGATCGCTCACCACGACCTGTTCTCCTTCATTCAATCCAGAAATAATTTCGGCATCGCTCGCCGTCTGCAAACCAAGTTGCACAACTCGGTCGACCAACTCCCCATCCCGATTGACCACAAAGACGGTTGTCTTGTCGCCCTCGTGATTCAACGCCTGGACCGGCACAGTCGGAACATCGTTTTTCCGGTCGAGGGAAAGCTTGGCATCGGCATAGAGGCCCGGCAGCAGAACTCGTTGCGGATTTTCAACATCCACTTCCGTGTGCATGGTGCGGGTGTCTTCCCTTACATCCACAGAAAACCGCGCGACCTTGCCGGGAAAAGTGCGGCCAAGGGAGGGAACACGAACATCCACATGATCGCCAATGCGGATATATCGAACGTAAGATTCCGGAACTGGAATTACGAGCCGGAAAAGATCATCCTCGGACAGCCGGACGATCGGCATGGCTTGCGTGCTCGAACCAGTTCCGGCCTGCACCAAAGTTCCGAGGTTTGCGTAGCGCTCGGTCACCACTCCGGAAAACGGAGCCGTGATCCTCGAATAGTCGAACAGGCTTTGATCGTGAACCAGCTTCGCCTTGGCCACCGAGAGCTGACTCTGGGCCGCTTCCAATCCCGCCTGTCCAGCGTCTACCTGAGCGGATGCCGCCAGATCCTTGCCCTGTGCATCGTCCACTTCCTGCTGCGCGACAATGCCGGGCTGGCTTTCAAAGACTCCATTCAAACGCGTGTACTCCAGGTGAAGAGCCTTGTACTGCGCCTGATAGCGATACAACTCGTGCTGCGCGCGGCTCACTTGGTTTGTCGCATTCTTGATTTCCGCCTGGTCTTCCTGAAGTTGCGCTTCTAACTCTGGAATCTCAAGAATCGCCATCACCTGGCCAGCCTTTACGTGAGTCCCATAGTCCACGGATAGACTCTTCACGTAGCCCGACTCTTTGGCATAAACGTCAATTTCCTGAAAGGGCACCAGTTCGGAAGACAAAGTGAGTTCTCGGCCGAGTGATTTCTTCACCACATTCGTTACACCGACGGTGATTGTCGGACCCTTCGCTTCAACCCGTGCATCGCCACTCCCAGAGCAGGAAGATAAAGTGAGAGTGACCGCGGCCAAAACGGCAGGAAGAACACAGAAACCCAATCTCGCTGATCTACGACGGCGCCTCTTATCGGAGCTGTTTTGGTTCTGAATCATCGAGTTTCCTTTGACCAGCATTCCCTGGCCGGCATTACCTCAGAGTTTTCATTACATCGCTCAGCTTTGCGACCGAGAAATCCCGTGATCGGCAAAAGTCGATTATTGTCTGCTCGGCACGACGCAATCCTTCCGCAGCCTTGGGAACCTCAGTTGCAATCGCGGGCGGAACTGTGAGGACACCATGACGGTCTCCGTGCAATAAGTCTCCAGGCCGCACGTCCATTCCACCTACTGTGACCTTGACCCCATAGTCGAAGATGTGTGCATAGGCATGGGAAACGGCAACACTTCCAGCAAACAACTCAATGCCCATCTTGCGCACTGAAGGCAATTCACGCACGGCGCCGTTGGTCAAGCAGCCCACGCAACCCAGGGCCTTCAGGATTGCGGCATGGACATCTCCAACGAAAGCACCGCGTCCAGGTGGATCATCCATGTCCTCCAATACGAGAATGCGGGGTGCGGGAACTTCGAGAATGCTGTTCCAGAAATCGGCGCGGTCACGGAACGTACCGACAATGGGTGGTTCACCGCTGCGAAGGCGAGCCGTAGCTGCATAACCCACCATGGGTGGTGCGTCCGGGAACATACAGTGCACCCTGGCATCGGCAAATCCTGTGTTGCACAGCCTGACATGAAATGATTCGATCGCGTTTGCGACCATGCACGTGTCGAACTGGAGAAGGGCGTCAAGCTCTTCTTGGGTTAACAAAGGTGCAGCCGGCATGGATGTTTCCTCTCAGCCATCGGCTTGCATCCACGGATGCAAGGTCATCTTTTCAAGGGTTCAGCCAATTCTCGCAATTGGAGGGAGCCCACTACTCGGCTGGTACCAGTTGACCTTGCTCTGCAACGCGCAGAGGCAAAATTCGGTCAGCAGATTTGCTAAGCGTGCCGGGGCTCGCCGTGAAAGTACTTAGGAGCGAAATTCAGAGGATGGAGGCGGTCGATCGAAGAGGCTATGTTCAAGAAGGAGACTTTGGGCGGGAGGTTCCGCAGGCGCCGTTCGGGGATAAGAACTAGGAGATCGCGATACATCGAAACCGACCAGGGGAGGAACCCAGTTGGCTGCATCTTTGTCGAGACGCTGCTGTTTCGCCTCCGGCGTCGAGTGGGCTTGCACGGTTTTCACCGTGGGCGCCGAAACATCGCACGAGTAGGAATAGCGCGTGGCCACGCTCACAGTCAGCGAGCATACGGCAACAAAAACCACCACCGCGCACCAAGTCTTGCGCCGTTGATCTTCGAAATGTCTTAGCGGTGACATCTCAGGAACAGGTACCGATCCACTTGTTTGTAGCATATAAAATTCAGCCATTGCAAACAAGGGGCTCAACATCACTACAGTAACTAGGGTACAGCATTTTGTTGGATAGCATAGTTTGGACGTTGGTTGCCTGATCTTTAGTTTTCAGTTCGACGATGCTGCTTGGGGTGCGCTCGCGTCCCAGACTATTTTTCCTCCGACAATTGTTTTGAGAACTTTGACGTTGCGGATGTTTTCCGGAGCGATAGTGAAGATGTCGTCGCTTAGCAG
>DATHOK010000322.1:0-51624 GCA_035484995.1 Verrucomicrobiia bacterium
ATCAGTCGCTGTTCCGAGTTCTCCCAGGCCAGTTGTTCGCGGAAGCGGGTGCGAGCGAACTGCGACATAACTTGCCTACGTTCGCCGTCGAGCAGCAGTTCGCGGATCGCGCGCCCCAGCGCGGCATCATCATTGCCCTCAACATAGACGGCGGCCGATTCGGCGGAGCGACGGTGTTCGACCAGGTCAAACGCCACTATTGGGCGGCCGAACGCTGCGTATTCGATGATCTTGTTCATGGTGGACATATTGCTCCACTCGGTGAACGGGTCGGGATCCACACACACATCGGCGGTCGAAAGATAAGCCCACAACTGTTCGTCGGGAATGCGGCCGGCAAAGTGAACGACCGGACCCAATCCCATCTGCTCGGCCATGGCTTTCATACGGGGCTGATCGGGACCTCCGCCGACAAAGGCGAAGAGCGTGTCGTCGGGAGCAATCGTGCGGTAAGTCTCGATGGCGCGCAGCAGGTGAATGACGCCGTCCTGTTCGCACATTTCGCCCAGGTACATCACCATGTTCTGGTGCCCGAGCTTCAGTTCGGGGGCGGGCGAATTGATGTCGGCCCATCCCCGTCGAGGGCCGCTGCGCACGACGGTGATTCGTTCGTCCGGAATGCCGCCTCGCTGCAACGCAATCGTTCGGTGCGACTCGTTGACGGCAATGACGGCGTCCGCAGACTGCAGCGTCATTTTTTCGAGCCAGACCAATCCCCGGTAGAGCAATCCGGTCCGGCTGCGCCCCTTGGCAATAAACATTTCAGGGCAGAGATCATGATGATCAAAAACGAACTTCACTCCCAACGGCCGAAACAGCAGTGCCAGGGCGAAAAAAGTGTCGGGCGGATTGCAGGCGTGGATGGCTTGAAACGGACGATGGGCATACGCCTTCAGCGCCAGCCACAGGGAAGCCAGCCAGCAATAGACGAACTCAACGAAATATCCAGAGACGCCATGGTTGGCTTCGTAAACCAGCGGATAGCGATAGATATCGACGTCTTCGAGCCGCTCATAGCTCGCGGTGCATTTCCCTTTCTTCGGGCAGATGACGGCCACGCCGAAGCCGTGGCGGCGCAGGCTGGTCGCCTCCTGCCAGACGCGCCGGTCAAAGGGTACCGGAAGGTTCTGCACGATGATCAGGATGTTGCGCTTTGCGTTCATAGGCGAGCGCCAGCCTCAAGCGCCAGCTCATTTTCCGTCGAGGTCGCCGGCCTTGCGACCGGGAAGGCGCCCAGGTCGATCACGGAAGTGCTGGTACGTTCCAGCAATTCAGCGATGCCTGGGAAATGGTGGCCCACCAGCAGCAGTTCGGCATCGCCGAGTTCATCGAGTGAAGTCACCAGGAGACGCGACAGGTGTGGGATGACGCCGTCGATGTATTCCTTGTTCGCGCCGGTCAAGCGGGCTGCGATCACGTTCGGATCGTATATCCGCAGTTCGTAGCCCTTACCCAGCAACCGTTCGGCTAATTCCACGAACGGACTTTCGCGCAGGTCGTCGGTGTTTGATTTGAAGCTCAGACCGATCATTCCGATGCGCCGCTTGCCCGATGCCTGCACTTTGTCGAATGCCCGCCGGATCACGTAGTCGTTGCTCGACAAGATGGCGGCAATCAGGGGCAGGTGCAGGTCGAGAGAGTTGCCGGCGTGAAGAACGGCGCGCACGTCTTTCGGCAAACACGACCCGCCAAAAGCGAAGCCGGGCATAAGGTAGCGACGCGAGATATTCAGCTTATTGTCGTTGCAGAAGACTTCCATGACCGCTTCCGCATCCACACCAGTCTGCTGGCAGACGGCAGCGATTTCGTTGGCGAACGCAACCTTCAGAGCATGGAACGCGTTGCTGGCATACTTCACCATCAGCGCATCTCTCGGCTTTAGCACGAAAATGGGGGCTGTTTGATCCGCATAGAGCGCACGCAACGTGGTTTCCGCATTTGCGGTGTCGGTTCCGAGAATCGTAAAAGGCGGCTGCTCAAAATCGCGGATCGCAGTCCCTTCCCGCAGAAATTCCGGATTGGCGCACAACTCCACCAGTCCGGGAGCGATCTTTTCAAAGATCGTGCGGCACTCGTCGAAGATGGACGGCAGCACGCTGCTGCGGATCACCACGATCTGCTTCTTGCCGAGTTTCGCCAGTGCCGCCGCGATCTGACTACAGGCGCGAAACAGATGTGCAGGATCGATCTGGCCATTGGGCCGGCTCGGAGTGGCCACCGCGACAAAGCACAACTCAGTTTCGCGAAACGCTTGCCCGATGTCAGTAGTCGCACACAGGCGGTCCAACTGCCGGCCGTGCGCAATTTTTTCGGCGAGACCGGTCTCGACGATCGGAGAGCGGCCTTCATTGATCACGCGTACTTTCGCCGGGTTAATGTCAACGCCCCAGACGTGGTGTCCCGAGTCGGCCAGGCAGGCGGCCGAAACGGCGCCGACATAACCTAGTCCGACGATGCTGATCTTCATGAGCTGATCCTCAGATGAGTGCGGATTGCGGTCGAGCCATCGATCTCAGCACGAACGCGCAGAGTAGCGATGGACTGTTTCTGGTTGAACCGGTGCGAGCGCCAGCCGAGTTTAGGGTCGTCGGAGCCGCGGATGATTTCCCAACGGGCATTGCGATCTGTCGAAGAAAACACGATGCCTCGTCCCCGCCAGCTCACGCGAGCTTCTCCGTCGCTGACGCTGAGAACCTCGGCTTGCTCGTGCATGTGGAAAAACAACTCGACTTCGTGGCGGCCCGTGCCGCGAAAGTTGTCTTCGATAGAGACGTTCCCAGTCGCACGGTCGAAACCAACCGTTCGGCGGTGAGTGACCGGATCGGGTAAGCGCAGATAGCCGTCGTGTTCGGCCTCGATTATGACTTGCTCGGATGCGCTTTCGAAACGTAACAGGCGCGCGTTTGCTTTTGCGCGCCACAGGAAGCGTCCCGCCATCTTCGACTGGTCCTGACCGTCCACCGAGGCCGTATTGTGTGCCGCGGTGCCGCGGAAATAAGTGCGCCACTCCGGATGCGAATGGTAGGCATACGTACCGGCATCGATCAGGAAGTATTCATCGCCGATGGAAAGCCAAATGGACAACGCATCGGCATGACCGTGTCCCGCCGTAGCGGTGAACCCGAGCGGACCAAAGTCCATCAGCAGGCGGACGTTTTCATCGCGCGTACATAACACAGCCAGTCCGGCATCGGAGAACAACTCACGCGCAGGCGCGGGCTGCGGGCGCGAAATCTGATTGAGGCCTGCGAGCGAGTCTGGAACGAGGGCTCGAGCCGCCGCGGTGGCCGTGTGGCGGAAGCGCAACCACCGGGGCTCTGCAAAAATCAGTCCTGCCAATTGCATGCTGACTTCGAGACCACTCTCCTCTTCTGCCAACACAAAGCCGCGGGCATCGTCGGAATCACCATACCAAGGGAGATCTCCGCTCGAGGTCGCCACCGTGTCGAGAAACCCAGCCATGCCGCGCAGCCGTTCGGCGTAGCCTTCGCTGAATGGACGTCCCGCGTTGCGGGCAATGGCGAAGGCGAGCAGAAATAATTCCAGCGTGAAGATGTGGTACGACATCGCCTGCTCGCGATTGACGCCGTCGTCACCAATTTGAAGTCGGATTTCGCGTTCCAGCAGCTCTTGCGCGCGCACACGCCAGCCGCCGCACTCCGGCCAGAAGTCGAAGCAGGAGGCGCCTACAAACAGGCCAATGAGTTCGCCGATCAGATGGTTGTTGGCCGAGGAGTAAAGGCTGAGTTTGCGCGAGATGCGCGTCAGGTGCAGATAAATCGAATCCAGCCAGCGTTGACGAAATTCTTCATCGCGCGCGACATGATCGGCGATGCGCGGATACAACATGGCCCACGAAATGACTCGCTCGGCCAGTTCGAGGCTGCTGGTCCAGTGCACGCCGAAAAGATAAGGATTCGCAGTAATCCAGGAATCGATTGACCGTACGATGTAGCTCGCATGTTCTTCGGCGTTGGCGGCAAACGCCAATGCGGAAAGATGCTGGAACCGGCTGGGCTCCCACACATACTTGATATCGCTTACTACGGCGGTGTTGCGGATATCCAGCGTACCGGCGAAGCGGCGCTCCACCTGCCGCTCGTAGCGGTAGTCGCGATGCCAATTGAACTCGAATCCAACGGGAAATTCGAGATCGAAGATGCGGATGCGATCGATCGTCGTACCGCTCTGATGCAGCTTTACCGGATATGAGGCAGGGTTGAGAGGAGCCCAGCTGGGCACCGGCACCGCAGGCTGATTCTTCCATTGCGCCCAATCAAGCGGCAGCATGGCAGCTGAACGCGCTCGCCATACGATTTCAGCCGGTTGCATCGAAGCCAGACGCGAAAGGTACCAGCGTGCGTTTACTGGAGCGATAGGATCACCCTCGAACGATTGATCTCTGAGTGGATGCTGAACTTCAATCATAACCGGCAATGTGGGCAGAACGATTCTGACAAGTCTTTTAAGGGGCTCAAGAAGGCTGCCAGGCCTGATACCTGAAAGGTGGGAGAGTTAAAACAGCGATTCGAGAGTCAAAGACGCTAAGTGTTAATTGCGCCTTGCGATCGCGTGCTGGTAGATTTCCATCAGCCTGGGGTAGTTTTTTTCTGCGGTGTATTTGCTTTCGTATTCCTGCCGTGCTTCCCTTCCCATCTCCTGCATGCGTTCCGGATGACTCAAGGCCCATTCGACTTTCGCCGCCAAGTCGTCGGCATCCCCGGCGTTAAAGTGCAGGCCAGTGCGACCGTCATCCACGATCTCCCGCATGGCGCCCACTCTGGAGCAAATGACCGGAACTCCGCAGGCGAAAGCCTCGACCATGGTGAGCCCGAATGTCTCATACCACTCGCTTGAAAAAATGAGAAAGCGCGCTCCACTCATGACCGCCAGGGTTTCATCGTGTGGCAAGGTGCCTCGGAAAGTGATTGTGCTGAGTCTGTCCTGGGCAGCCTCCTGTTCCAGTTCCTCCTGCTCAATCCCTCCGCCCACGATCATGAGAGGGATGCGGCTGCGCAGGCGACTCCACGCCGACAGCACCGTGGTAACCCGTTTCTTCGGCGCCAGCCGACCGGCAAACAAGGCATACTTGCCGTCGCCGCCTACTGCGCTGTGATCATTCGTTGCCGGGAGCGGATCTGGGTGTACAAAGTTCGGCTTCACGAACATTCTTTCCGGGGGCAACCCTCCCCGCAAGAACTTGCTCTTGGCAAACTCGGTGAGGACGATATGGCAGTTTATGTCCCGGTCCCAAGTGTGAAGCCCGCGATGCACGGCCAGCATCAAGGCCTTGGCAGCCGTGGTGCTGCGAGAGTCGCGGTAACATCCGTATCGGACGCTCCGCAACAGACTATGGTCCATGCATTCTTCACAAGCGGCACCATCGCGAAAAAAAGTTCCGCAGGGGCACATCAGCCGGTAATTGTGATGGGTTTGAACCACCGGCACATTGGCATCCTGGCACGCCTTATAAATCGAGGGCGAGATCGCAACCCAGGTGTTGTGGACATGAACCACATCCGGCTTCTGGGTCCGCAGCACCTCGCTGAATTCCTTCTGCATCCCGGTATTCCAAATGGCTTTCTGGATCAGCACGAGTCGCTGGACTTTCGAATAGGAGTCCAACCCCTCATTGCTCCGGATGAAAACTATCACCTCGTGCCCGGCGCGCTCCAACAGTTGGCGTTCCTGTTGGAAGACGACATCCTCACCCCCCGGCTGCTGATAATGGCAATGGACCAGTATTATCTTCACAGCTTGCCATTTCCCACGTTTGAGCCTCGACCGCACGGAAGGCGGACTAAGTCACAATTCGGAACATACATCACACCCTTCCGATTGCTCACGTAATCCAATATTTCTTCGAGATCCTTCCACATGCCCAGATCCTCTATCTCCCGGGAATGGCCGTACAAGTGCCAGATTCCACCGTTCTTCACGACAGAATCAAAGAGCTTCTTGCCGAGTTCCACCCAATTGTCCAGCCGGTTCATATGCGTCAAACAAAGCCGGAGGCTTTCTATTTTTCCAGCTCTCGCAACATTCTTGATGTAGTCGTACTTAGGATGGCGGGATATCTGCACGGTTGTTGGAATTGCGAAAGGGTTGAAATCGGGCTTCGTCGCAAGCATTCGGTTGGTACGAGCCCCCAAATAACCGGCCTCTTTCAGAACGCGAATCGTGTTCGAGTCGTACCTACCTTTGGGATAGCAAAACATGCGCACCTGTGCTCCGAGGATGTCTTCAAGAATGGGCCTGCAGGGAATTATTTCCTTGGATAATTCCTCCTGGGACAACTTCCAGAGCAGCTTGTGAGAAAAGCCGTGAGCTCCGATTTCGAAGCCCTCAGACAAAAGGTCCCTTAAGTCGGCAGGCCCAAGCGCAGGATGTTCTTTGTGGGGAGTTATCGGAACATAGAAAGTGCCTGCGACTTGGCGGGCTCGAAGGATCTCGGCAATTTTGAGATCGTAACGGTCGCCATCATCCCAGCTGGTCGTTACGATGGTTGGTCTTTCCATGTTGTTGAACTCCGCCAAGCGTCCGGCCGGGGGTGCGTCACTGCTCACGGGAGTCTTCACTGTCACTTCCGTTTCAAGTTCCATAGAGTGTCCCAGTACACCTTGAGTGGTAAAGCGAGATTTGAGTTTCCAGTTCAAGTTATGCGACCTGTTCTGCGTTTAGACCGTCTCCGTAGTATTGACGAGCATGATTAGCTCATGTTCTTTCTTGCCCTGGGGGACCAAACGCCACCTCATCAATCCAAGCGCGAAACCTGTCCAGAAATAGAATGGGACGGCGCCGGAGGGAAACTCGAAAGGTGGCTCTACAAAACTAGCGAGCATAAAGAGCACGTAAAAGAGGAAGAACCACAAGAGAAAGGCGTACACCTGCCGGTCACAGGAATGTCGTTGCCGATAGGTGTAAACAAATCTTTTCAACAGGGAAAAGTGAAAAGCGATCCACAGAGCTAGGCCAACTGCGCCAAGTCTTGCCAAGTAAGTGAGACTCGAGTTGTGCGGCACGCGCCCGGCAGCGCCGTTGGATTGGTCGATATCTTTAAGCAGTGGCTCACCGAAACCCACGCCAAACACCGGATGCGAGTAAAAATGCCCTAGCGCTTCGTCCGCCATTCCGAAGCGACTCTCGATGCTGCTTCCGGGGGTTCCCTCAGAGGTCTCAATGCTTCGAATGTGGTCTTTGAAAAACGCGAGGTTGACCGGACCGATGCGGCCGGATATTTCAAGCCCGCCGACAGTGGTCGCCAGCAAGATGACCAAGATGGCCACCGGAACCAGGACGAAGAGTTTCGCGAATTTTTTTACTTCGCCCAAGAGCACCAGAATGATCAGAACGATTACAGCGCCCACGTACATCCGCCTGACTTGGGTGATCGCGACTCCTAGAAATTGAGCCGCGGCGAGAAGTAGCATCAGCCAGGCAGGGCGCTTAACCACAAAGCTACCGACGCAAATACAGAATACGGCGCCCGCCAGCAGCAGATCGCCGGTGCCGTTGTAATTTCCCAGAATCGGCACCTTAAGAAAGACACCGCTTTCCGGAGACCACGCCCACAGCTTCTCGCCCCAGGGAAGGGTAAAGCCGTACAACATGTTCAGTGAGAAAATGACGGTCATCCACCTCGTTATAAAAACGAGGCTATCGCGCTTCATCGCCCAGGCCAGCCCCAGCAGCATAAAAACCGCGTCGAGACACATGGTGCTGTCCCGCAGGGCCCACACGCCAAACTGGGGAACTTCCAGAACAAGATGGCAGAATGCCAGGACAAGCAGGGCGAGCGCGCAAAGCACCGGAGGTTCCTTCAGCGCTCTTGCAATCAGATGCCGCTGGGTAAGAACAGCCAATCCCAGGGCGCCATACATCAAGCCGTAACTGATAATGATCGGGAACCCGCCTACGTGAAGAGAGAGGTTCTCGAATCCGTAGTTCAACAGCAGATAGCCCGACAGAGCAGTCAGCGCAAAGACTTGCCAGAGCTCCAGACCTACGCGTCGTAGGTACTTAGCGGCCAGCCATACTAAGACCAACGTAATTGCAGCGGCAGCGCAACCCAGCAAAATGAGAGGGTTCAAGACGCCCAGGCAGCCCACCACCACAAACAGCCCGAAGCAAGCCAGAGCGCCCAGATTAGCTCTGGTCAGCCGAGGGCTCGATTTCAGGCTGGCGTCCGTCGGAGGCGCTATTTCAGTCGTGTTCATAGAATGCTTGATTGTTCTGCAGGGATGGAATCCTTGATTGTCCTGTACGGAATGTAAGTCTTCCCTGTCGCAGGCTCCTCGAGGATCTATGTCGTCAAGACAGGTTGCTCTACGAGGCCAGGCTCATAGCCCACCGCGGCAAGCGTTTCGCCAGCGTACTGCTCGATGAGTTTAACCTGATCCGGTGTCAGCTTGCCTCGCCACCCACCGACGGATCCGGTGCGGACGAAGCGGCTTTCTTCCTCGACGCTCTTGCGGTCGCCCAGCAGGATCGACTGCTCTCCGGCTTCTTTGGCCCGGTCTTCTTTTGCCCGCATGCGTTGCAAGGTGTTGTCCTCGATCGCTTTGCGAATTACCTGAAAGTTGGGCTTCAAACCAACAAATTCCAGCAATTCTCCCAGCATCGGTTCCGGATTCTTGCGCAGGTCTTCATACCGGATAACCATCAAATTACCGTTTCTCGCCAGCGGCGATTCCAGCCAGGAGCGTGAGTGTTCCTGCCAGGAACCCATTTGCAGTGCTTTGCCCTCTAGAAAGGACGTCAAGAAGCTGTCCAGATCACCCTTAGAAACGAGTCGAGTCAAGCCGACCGAGGCGAAGCCAGCGTAAGCCGACAATAAAACGTCCCTCGCATCTCGGACCAGAAACACCGCCCGGGTGTATTCCTTGCGATATTTCTCGTGGGTTTTGATCAACCGGCCGCCGTTGGGCAAAATCGCCGGAACTCCGCGGTGCCATTGGATCTCGGGCAGGCGTGATTCGATCTTTCGAAACCCTGGGTCTTCACCACACATGATTTCGAAAAGCATAAAGCGCAGCCAGGTGCTACCCGACCGAGGATAGGATGCAAGAAATACGTCTTGGGGTTTCAATCCAAGGTGCCAAGACCACACGTACGGAACGCGGATGCTGCTTCTTGCTGCCTTGGCTCGAATTCGTCGAAAGGTCTGCGTCAGCATAAATGTATTTTCCTCGAAAAGTGGATTCTTACGTTATCAGCCGGAAAACAATTAGGGGGTTTAGTTTGTAGACTCAAAAGAGCGAACCGGATATTCCCGCGTTCTCAATCAGAAACCGACAGCGGTAACAAAGTGGGTGTCGCCTCCAAAGATCTGCGAGCCTTGCGGCGCAGCAGAACTATAGCTGCAACAAAGGCCAGTGATTCTGACAATGCAATGCTCCATATCGCTCCTCCAACACCGAACGCGCGAGTGAGGGGAATGCCGACTGCGAGCGAGACACCGCTGGAAATCGTTACCGCGGCAAAGACCAGGCCGGGAGACTCCAAGGAGCGCAATACGATGGACGGACCAAAAAACGCGCTGCCCGCGATCGATGCCAACGCAACCACAGGCAGGAGATACGCGACCTCCGCATAGCGGCCGGAGTAAAGCATGCGGAAAGCCGGCCCTCTAAACAAAAGCAACACAATCCAATAAGGAACTGCGCAAGCAACGCAAAGCAAAGTCATTCGCTTGAGAACGATGTTAACTCCGGCACTCCCTCTCTGCTCCAGCACCCTCGCTGAATAAGGAAGCATGAGTGAGGAAAGTGCCGCACAAGTTTGCAGCATGGGCGACGCGAAATTCATCAGGGCCTTCAGTTGCCCCGCCTGCGCCATGCCCGAAAACCTGCTCAGCAGTGGGTAGAAGAGGTTGATCGGAACCCACATCATGGCGTTGGCCCCCAAGGCCCAGCGCCCATAGCGCCAATGCCGACTCCCAATGTCCAATACGCTGGGCGCATCGTGACTCGACGAAAGCCGCAATTTCAAATAGATCAGCAGCAAGGCACTGGCTCCCAGGCTCCCCGCTCCCATCAGCAATAAAGCTGAAAGCACCGAAAGCAAACCGTGTTCATAGACGAATGCCAACCCGCCCATGGTCAGAATGCAATAGAGAACGGCCGCGCCAGCTGAAGGGGCCGGGGAGAGCTTTAAGTAGAAGGTCCGCTTAAGTACCCAGAATAGCAAGATCGAAGGCGCCGCAAAGGCAATACCTACGAGCGCGCTGGGCAAACTGCTCGCTGGTCCCAACTTATAAGCAACCCCGGCTGAGACACCCAGAAGCAGGACAATCACCAACGACATGCCCACGTGAAGCTGAAGCAACGCCTTCAGATATCCACGAAGGCAATTGCGATAGACCGAACCGCCGAACACGAGCATGGGTTCCAGCAGTAAAGCCTGGTAGAAAGTAAGAATGAACAGGAATATCGCGAACGCAACCGCGTAACTGCCATATTGTTCGGGCGACAGCCACCGGGCCAGCAGGATGCTGATAACGAAATTGGATCCAGCGAAAACCCCCTGGTCCAGAATCGCCAGCCCACCCTTCATGGCCCAGGGAACAAGCTTTTCGCGCACCCCGGCAGGATCGAAGGACAGGATCTCACTCAGAGCGAATCGCCCGAAGAAATTCGCGCCTGCGCCTGCCGCAGGCTTAACTGGTGCTATCGGTTCCTGAAGTCTCGATCCGATCACTTGCCGTCCTCTCTGATGGGAACAAATTTTATGAACGAGGCCACTAAAATCAGACGTTTGAGAGCTGGCCCGAAACCCGGGCTGCTTCCTCTTCCAGACAAGTTCTCAGTTGCTCGGCTACCGATCGAACTTGGGGCTCGAGAAGAATGTTCTCGTGATTGCCCTTGATTTCGTAGATCTCGAGCCCAAGACGAGCGTAAGTGCTCCAGCCCGCGCGCGGATCACTAACCTGGCCCAGCGCCTTGTGGCTCGACCGAAACAGAATGACCCGCCCCGGATAAAGCCGCCGCACGTAGTCTCTTTCAGCCTGCATACAAGCTTTTCGGACCTTCTTGACATTGCTCGGCAATCTCGCGCCATGCATCCACCTTTCGAAGCTCCGAATTGGGGCGGTGGCGATTCGCCAAAGATAAGCCAGCTTCTCCCGTGCCGGGATGCGGAAAAGTTCGGCTAAGGCAGACGAGGCGGAGGCAACCTCCAGCGAAGCCTCTGTTCTTTGCGGAGGGGCGCAGAGAGTGTCAAACAGAACCACGACTGCTCGCTCCTGGCCCTGTGCGGCTAACTGTTGGGCCATCTCAAAAGCTACCGACCCACCCATTGAGTAGCCGCCAAGAAGATACGGGCCCTCCGGCTGAACGCTGCGTATTTCCTTGATATACCGAGAAGCCATGACTTCGATTTGCGTGTCACACGGTTTTCTCTCGTCCAAACCGCGCGCCTGCAGGCCATAAAAAGGTTGATCCGATCCAAGGTATCGCGCCAGATCGTAAAACCGCACTACCGCGCCGTTCGCTCCATGAACACAGAAAAACGGCGTCCTCGATCCTCCAGTCTGAATCGGGACCAGACAGGACGACGAAGGCTCCCATCCTTCCTGACGAAGAATCGCGGCCAACTGTTCAATGGTCGGAGCCTGAAGCAGTGTGGCAATAGGCAAGTTCTTTCCGAATGCCTGCTCTATGCGGTTCATCAACTTGACCGCCACCAGCGAATGTCCGCCGAGCTCAAAGAAGTTATGCCTGGTGCCAATCGGTCGTACACCTAAGACGGCCTCCCAGATCTGGACCAGTCGCGATTCGATAGCGTCTTTCGGCGCGACAAACTTTGCGGTCGGCGCGAGATCGGCGTGATCCGGCGCCGGAAGCGCCCGCCGGTTGACTTTGCCGTTCGGCGTCAGTGGCATGGCTTTAAGCGGAACGAAAGCCGACGGCACCATATACTCCGGCAACTTCGCCTTCAGAAACTCGCGCAATTCGCCGGTAGTCGAGGCTGATTCCCGCGCGGGTACAAAATAGGCAACGAGGCGCTGGTTGCCCGGCGTGTCTTCGCGCACTACGACCACCGTCTCGTTCACCGCGCCATGCTGTCTCAGTACCGCCTCGATCTCTCCCATTTCGATGCGGAAGCCACGGATTTTTATCTGATGGTCGATGCGTCCTAGAAAATCAATGTCGCCGCTCGGCAGATAGCGCACCAAGTCCCCGGTCTTGTACAAGCGAGCTGCCGGATCCGGGCTGAACGGATCCGGGACAAATTTCTCGGCAGTGAGTTCAGGACGATGGAGGTAGCCTCGGGCGAGCCCGTCGCCGCCAATGTGCAATTCGCCCGCGACCCCGATGGGTACCGGTTGCAGCACCTTGTCGAGTATGAAGAGCCGAGTATTCGCGATCGGTTGCCCGATCGATACCGCATTCTGTCCGGGCTCAACCTTCGCAGTTGTTGACCAGATGGTCGTTTCCGTCGGCCCGTACATGTTCCACAAAGAGCCCACCTTTTGCAGCAGCAGGTCAGCGAGCTTGCGCGATATAGCTTCGCCTCCGCACAGAATCTTCAGCCGAGGGTCGCCTTTCCATCCCGCTTCGAGGAGCATCCGCCAAGTGGCGGGCGTGGCTTGCACCACGGTCGCATTGGATTTAGCAAGCTTTGCCAACAACCGGCTTCCATCCGACGACACGTCGCGGCTGACAATCTCGAAAGATGCCCCAACACTGAGCGGCAAGTAAATCTCAAGGCCGGCGATGTCAAACGAGAGAGTAGTAACAGCCAGTAGTCGATCCTCTGCCGTCATGCCGGGCTTCTTAGCCATCGACGTCAGGAAGTTGACCACCGCGCGATGCGGAATCTGCACTCCCTTAGGCTTACCGGTCGACCCCGAGGTGTAGATCACGTAAGCAAGGTTCCTCGCGCAAACTTTGTTGACCGGATTCCCGGCTTCCTCTTTTGCAATCTCGCTCCAATCGCTGTCCAGAACCACGACTTTCGCGCGGCTGTCAGGAATACTTCCGAGCAAGTGGCGCTGCGTAAGCAACACCGGCACCGCGGAATCTTCGAGCATGAAGGCGACGCGATCGCGCGGATATGCGGGATCCAGCGGGACGTAAGCGCCGCCGGCCTTGAGGATTCCCAGCAACCCGACGACCATTTCGAGCGATCGTTCTACCAGGATGCCCACCAGCACGTCCGGACCTACACCCAGCTTCTCCAAATAGTGCGCCAGTTGGTTGGCTCGGCGGTTCAACTCCCTATAGGTCAGGCGCTCGTTCTCAAATACAACTGCTGTCGCATTCGGATTGCGCTCGACCTGCAATTCAAAAAGCTGATGAACACCCCGATCCCGGGGATAATCCGTGGGCGAGCTATTCCATTCCACCAGCAACTGATGTCGCTCAGCATGGCCGAGCAGCGGTAGTCTCGAGAGACTCTGATCGGGATTAACGACGATGCCCTGCAGTAACGTCTGAAAATGAACTGCCATTCGCCTGATCGTAGTGGCATCAAAGATTTCCGTATTGTAGATAAAGCGGCCTACGACGCCCCCCGGACGGTCTTCGAGCTGAAGCTGTAAGTCGACCTTCGCTGCACCACTGTCCACTTCGAAATTAGCTGTCTCCCAACCCGTTTGATCCGCCGGTGCCGAGGGTGTCAGGGAAAACAAAACCTGAAACAGAGGATTTCGGCTGGGTTCGCGCTCCGGCTGCAGTTCGCTGACCAGGCGGTCGAACGGCATATTGCGAAACTCACGATCGCGTCGCGAAAGATCCCTGACCCGCCACAGCAGCTCCCGGAAAGTGGAGTCGCTTTCCATCTCGGTGCGAATCACTAGAGTATGGGCAAAAAGGCCAATCAAACCTTCCGCGCCAGCCGCATCCCGGCCCGGGTCAATCGCCCCCACCACGATGTCGGGTTGCCCCGTGGAGCGCGAGAGCAACGTTTGGAAAGCAGCGAGGAGCGTCTCAAATAGCGTGGCTCCCTCGCGCTCGCTGAGCTCTCTGAGTGATTCGCTCAGGCTCTTTGACAGGACTAAAGATTCACGCGCGCCACGGAATCCCTGCACCGGCGGCCGCGGTCGATCCGTCGGGAGATCGAGGACGGCGGGAATGCCTTCGAGTCGCTTTCGCCAATAGGCGATATGTTGCTCGAGAACCTCACCCGCGAACCAAGTCTTCTGCCAATATGTACAGTCCGCATACTGTACTGGCAACTCGGGGAGAGGAGATGGCTCACCAGCTGAGTAGGCCTGATAAAGAGCATCGAGTTCGCGCGCCAAGAGGTTCAACGACCACTCGTCAGCAACCAAAGTATGGAGAGTTACAACGAGAACGTAATTCTCTTTTGATAAGCACAGCAAGCGCGCACGCATCAGAGGACCATTCGCCAGGTCGAACGGCTGCCGTGCTTCTTCGGTGGCGATCTGCAGGAGTTCAGTCGCGCGTTGCCCATCCAGCGAGGTGTTCAGTTCTGTGAGGGCGACTTTCACAGTTTGGTGTTCAGCCACCGCCGGAACTAAGGCGCCGTCTATGGCGCGAAAGGTTGTACGCAGAATCTCGTGACGGCGGCTGATTTCGCTGAAGCTTTGCTCCAAAGCCTCGCGATCGAGCAGGCCATTTCGTTCCAGAACCAAGACCTCATGGTAAAGCGGAGTGTCCGGCGCCAGCTGCGCGTGCAACCAAACTTGTTGCTGCTGGAACGACAACAAGGGCGTGACCCCGAGGGGACGTCGTGGAACGGGCGGCTCGGTAGGCCGCTGCAGACCTTCCGCGTAGCCGCCGCTCACAAGCTGGCTGGGTGTCGCCTCGGAACTCTGGGCAATGCGTGGCAAAGTGTTGGTTCCTTCACTCATACAATCGGTAAGTTATTTCTGTATGCCGGGAAAGCGGAAGACCGCTGGCACAGCACGCGTCTCGGATGGTCGAACAAGAACAGCTCTACGTTCCGGCCGTTCCCACAACCAGTGCCCGGTCAGCGACGGTCTTTTTCGTATGGAAAAGCCGAGTCCATCGGAGCCAATGAAACAAACTGTAACTAACGATTCGATACTCGGGCAGGAGACCTTGATGTTCCAGTTCCGCCTGGAACGTCACTTGATCAGTGCGACGGCGAAGTAAGAGGTCAAGTTTCTTGCCGGCGGCTTCCAGCCTCAAGACCGACAGAAATTGCCGGCATAACGCTCCATCGCTCCGACGTGGCTCCGTCCACAGGTCATACATTACTAGCGCCGGACGGTGGGCTCGCGTAGCTTGGCTGAGTTCGGGGTCCAAAACATCATTCGCATTCGTCGAAGTCCAGGCCAGAAGAGCCGCCTGCCCCGACTTCCGGCCAATATAAAAGCGGTCGCCTTTTTTCAGGCGCTGCCGAAATCCCGGAAGCTCATTTGCAACCACAGCATCCGGACGTTCCGTGGCCAGGTCAACCAGATCGCCAAAGCCTCCCGTTGCAATTTCTACTCCGCCATCGCAGGGGAAGCCGACGACAGGCGTTCCGCTGGGGCCAACAAGTGCTTCCCAGGGAAACACTTCCAGTTCGTGTTTACCCCAGAGGGCCCCACGAAACAGCCGCGCTATCCATTCAAGCCCGTACTGCAACAGCCTGCCATCCTTCTTGGCTTGTCGAATCCGGCAAATGACGGCGCTCGTCGATATTCGAATCGAGCGGAGCAGTCGAAACGTGCTGGCATGAGTTTTAGCTCTGTGCTGCAGATGACTCACGGCAGGAGACAAATAACCTTGCCCTGCACGGAATAACCCACGGAGCCTGCCCTTGAGATCCCCGGGTTCGACATAAAGTGAGAACGTTTCCCGAGTGTGCCGGGCAAACCGGTTCTTGTAGGCTTCGTCGCCAGATCCGAAATCGAATTCTCGCGTAACGTTGTCCTGGGCGAACTGGAGGAGGTGAGAGAGCAGCACCTCTCCAGGGGCATAGTCCCAGCTATCCAAATCAAAAGTGTGCTGATAGAGGAGGAGCTTCCCGTTCGCCAGGAAACTGAAGTGCCACGCGAAAGGACGGCCGTCCAGCTCAAGAACTTCGAAGAGCAACCGCCCGCTCGGATCGAGTTCCTCAACGACTGCTTGCAAGAAGTTGCGAAACTCAGGTCGGGCGCACGTGCTTTCTCTTCCTAGCAAAGCACACCGTCGAATGTGATGGCGAAAGAAATAGTTGAGATGGTCTTGCGCCTCTGACTTTGTCAGAATGCGGCGAAGCCTTACCTGACCGGCTTTCTTCAACTTATTGTGACGCCGCCGGGTGTGGTGCTTACCCAGCAGCGAGTTGAAGATCTCCTCGCGGTTTTCCTGGAGAAGGATCGTTTGATAACGCCCCGCGGGAATCAGTTTCACGCGCCTGCGCAAATCACGAGGCAGCTCGCCGAAGTGGCGGACAACCCGGCCGTCTTTTGCAAGGTGCTGCAGGATGCATTCGTTCCAAGCCTTGACCGACTCAAACAGAGCCCCCAGTGCCGCCGTCAGAACCTCTTTCTCCCGCCCTTCCTCACACAGGAGATCCGCGTAGTCAGCTTCCGGCGTCCCCAGAAACTGCACGATATTGCTCCTCTTCGCCAGGGGAAGAATGCCAACAATTTTGTTCCCGTCAAAAACTACAGGGGTACAAAGAGTGAAATCACGGCCGTAGCAACGCCACCAGGCTCGGGCCCATGCAAAGGTCTGGAAAATCTCTGCTCTGCCGTCCGTTTGCCACAGGCGCTCCCAATCCGGCGAAATCTTCTCCAGATCGCCGAAATCGGTTATGACTTCGCAGCGCAAGCAACTTGCATGGTTAGTGTTGTTCACTTGAAGGAAAGACTAGTTCCGTCCGCGAGGGCGGTCGAGGGAACGAGGAGCAAATGATTACCCTGCTGCATCCATTCTGACAATTCCCGCGTCAGAAAGTCAGGCGCAGCTCAGACAGCGCCCGAGCCCTTGAGCACGGCCGGGATAGTTTGCAACAAAATCTGGAAATCAAGCCACAGGGACCACTTGTCGATGTATTGGAGATCCAGTTCCATCCATTTTTCAAACGAAATAGAACTCCGGCCTTGAACCTGCCACAAGCAGGTGATTCCCGGCTTCACGCTAAAGCGCCGGCGCTGCCAGTCTTCGTTGAAGCCTTCGTAGTCCCGGATGGGGAGCGGGCGCGGGCCGACCAGACTCATATCCCCCTTCAACACGCTGAACAACTGTGGCACCTCGTCGAGACTCGTCTTGCGCAGGAATTTCCCGATCGGAGTAATCCGCGGATCGTTCTTGATTTTGAACACCGGCCCGCTGACCTCGTTCAGGTGTTGCAGTTGCTCCATTTGCTGTTCCGCATCGACGACCATAGTCCTGAATTTAAACATCGTGAACTTTCGCTTGTTATGGCCAACCCTCTTCTGGGCAAAAAGAACAGGCCCGGGTGAAGTTATCTTGATCACTAACGCCACCAGAAGCATGACCGGGAGGATGACGATCACCGCAATCAGCGCAACCGCAAAATCGACGATTCGTTTCACGATCAACGGCCAGCCTTCGCTGACTCCATTGTGATGCGTAATCCAGGAGTCGCCTTCCAGATCCTCGGCGTGTGAGCGCGCCATCTTGAGGTTGAAGATGTTGGTCAGGACTCGGGAGAGAATCCCTTGCTCCTCGCAGAGCGCAGCGATTCGAGACGCGTCATCGTGGAATGATCGTATCGGCAAAGCAATTACGACCTCGTCCACGACGCTTTTCCGGAGAAAGTCAGGAAGGCTGTCGAGGTTGCAAGCCAGAGAATAGCCCCTTTGGCTGACTTGACCGATCCCGTCCCATGGCTGGTCGGCGAATCCGATCACCCGGTAGCCAAGCTCGGGCCGGGACTGGATCTTATCGGCAAATTGAACGGCACGCGCATTGCTTCCCACAATCAGCATGTGGCGGAGATTTCGTCCGTGCAACCGGGTTTGCACCAGCACGGCCCGCATCATCAGTCTGCTGCAAATCAGCATCAGGGTGCTGAAGGCCCAAAAAACCACCGCGAAGGCTGGAGTTGCCATACGGATGTGAAACAGCATGGACACACCAGCCAGGCACAACGTACCCAACGAGGTTGCCTTGATAATGTCGGTGACTTCAGCGATGCGGCCAGAAAGCCGGCGCGACGCATATAGCCCAGACATGGAAAACAAGGCGTGCCACAGAATGATCAGGCCAAGAAAGATGAAGCAGTTCCCCACCTTGACCCGCATGGAGAGAAAATCGGCCATCGAGACGGTGTGACCTACTCCTGAGGTTGGTATGGCGGCTAGTCCGAAGGCGAGCACCACCACCGCCATGTCGAACAACTTGAGGGCATTTAAGAGAACATCACGTCTACGGCTGATCATACTAGCTCCTTACAACAGGGCCCAATGAGTTTCACAAACAGAACCGCACAGATCGCAAAGCCGGAAATCCGATGCTTGCGTATTCACTAGAAACAGGGGGGAGAAGCGGCGGTTTAATATCCTACAGACTGTTGTAGATGTTGTCGGGGATCGGAAAGGTTCGCTGGTTCAGCACGGCTCCAAGAACCGGCACGTTAGCGGCCTTAAGCTCTTGCAGAGCTTTCCTGGCAACATCCCGGCGCGTACAGTTCGCCTTCAAGACCAGTACGATCCCGTCCGATGAACTGCCCAGAACGATGCCGTCGTTACAAGTGTTCGTTGAGGCTACATCCATGAGCACGTAATCGAACTGGGCCCGCAACTCAGCCAGACGGAGGCGCAGACTTCCTGACCCCACTTTTTCCTCCCAGTTCTCGGTGCTTGAGCCGCAACTTAAAAGCCACAGATTCTTCCGCGACAGCTGCCGGACATACTGCTGCAAAGGGTCCGAGCGAAGCAGAGCATCGGACAGCCCGAAGTGATTGTCCACCGCAAATTGTCGATGCAAACCCGGAGAGCGCAAATTGCAGTCCACGACGCAGACCGAGCCACGGACCTGAGACGCCAGAACTTCAGCCACGCGGGCGCACATCCAGCTTGATCCAGCGCCCGCTTCGGCACCCGCAAAAATGACCTGCCGCCGGGCCTGCGCCTGCGCCGCCGGCAGCAGGAATAAGTTCAGCACCAGTTTGGCAATTTCGTCCCGTACTTTTCCGGCGACATCCAACGCCGGAGTAGATGGCTCCGTTTCTAGCGGAGGCATAGTGACGGGCTCAACAGCCTCTTCAGGTGCTGCCGGCATCTCCAGCATGCCGCCGACTTGTTGTAACAGCTCGAAATTTCTGCTCAACCTGTCCTCCTGGATCTCTTAAAGCTGGATCTCTTAAAGCTTTCCCTGCCTGGCATACCTGGCCGACTCATCGTCTGCGGCTTCAGACTCGGCAACTCTCTCTCCACGAGAGCCTGCCTCACCTCCGCCGTTTCCGTTGCCGTTTCCGTTGCCGTTTCCGCTCCAGCTGTCGGGGAAGTTCTGTTTCAGCGAAATTGCCCCCAGGACCGGAACATTCAGCTCGCTGACCACCTCCGCCGGCGTTCGGAACGACGTATCCAAGTAATCCAACCCGAATGCCGTACCCAGGCTGACCATAACTGCAAGCATCATGCCCACAAGAAGTGTCGTCCACGGGGAGTTCGAGGGGAGCGTGGGCGCGATGGGTTGTTCCGCAACCGCAACATTGAGGATGCGGGTCTGATCCAGCGCGTTCGTCATGCGAGCTTCCTCGCGCTTGCGCTGGTACATAAGATAGTTCTCCTCGTCGGTCTTCATCGTGCGCACCAGGTCCTGCTGAACGAGCCCTTTTTGGTCCAGCTGTTGCGCCTTGGCCTCATAGTTGACGACAATTGCTTGCGTGGCTGCCGCACGAGCCTGCAAACCGCTGTAATCAGCCTTGGCCTTGGCCAGTTCCTCATTGATCCAGCTGTAGGTGGGGTTACGATCGGTCGTTTCCGCATGGATGGGCTTGCTTTCCTCGGTCACAATTGAAGCGCGCGCGTCGGCAATTTCCTTATCTACCTCCTGCACCAAAGCGTAAGTTGGCTGGTACTTGGTCAACAGCTCGGTGCGTTTCATTTCCAGAGTCATCAAAGTATTCTTGAGGCCCTGCAGAACCTGGGCGTCATCAGTCGAGCTTGCTGACGTGGTCAAACGTTGCGGAGTGGTACCCGCCTGTTTTTCCAGAGCCCGAATCCTCTCTTCGGTACCGGCGATTTCAGCCCGCGTCTGCTGCAAGCTGGCGCGGAATTCGCTCAGCTTCTGCAGCGTGATGTCCCTGTCTATTTGGGGTGCTACGCCGCCCTCCTCGGTGGAGAATGTCTTAAGCTTTGCCTCGGCATCCGCCAGATTCTTCCGGTAGGCTTCCGTCTCCTGATCAAAAAATTCGAATTGCCCAGGTGGACGATGCACTGCAACGTTCTTTTTCAGGTAAGCATCCCCGAGGGCGCTCAGTACCCCAGCTGCCAGTTGCGGATTGTTGGCCGTATAACTCACGGAGATGACGTTGCTCTTGCGGACCACTTCAATCTTCAGGTCACTCTGCAGCCGGTTGGCAGCCTTTGCGATTCGCGTCGCCTCATCACCTGCACCCAGCAGATAAGTGAGAATAGTTTTTCTCTTATCCAAGCCGCAGGAAACCACCACCTGGCGCAGCACGTCCGCGCTTTCGATCAACTCGACTTCGGAGTTCAGCTCTTCTTCCGTGACCTCGCCGCGGGCCTCCGGAGCGGTGGTCTGGCCAGGACTGATAACCGGGTCCAGTCGTTCCCGCTCAATCAGGAACTTGGTCGAGGCTCGATACTCCGCAGGGCGCAACACTGCTGCTAGAAGCGCGCCCGTCATAATCCCCAAAAACGAGAGAACCACGACACGTTTGTGACGGAATAAGATCGTCAGCAGGTCCCGCAGACTGAAACTGAAGGTGGCCTGGCTGTTGACTGGATCTACTTCGTTGATATTCATCCTGTCCTCGCTTCGAAACTTCTTAACTTGCCAACTGCCTAATAAGGGTTCAAGAATTAATAAGGGTTCAAAAAAGTGCCCATCGATGCGGTCGGCAAGAAAGGCTTTACCTTGGATAAACGGTTCTTGGGCACGAACAACATGTCTCCGGGATGCAGATAGGGATCCTCGTGCAGGTCCCCCTTCTTTTCCATTTCCTTCACGTTGATAATCTTGGCGGAAACCCAATCGCTATTCACGCGCCGGAACAGTAACACCTGCGAGTGTTTTGCACTGTCCTGGAAGCCACCGGCCATGGCGATGGCCTGAGTCAAAGTAGTCTCCCCTCGCAATTCGTACTTTCCGGGTTTGCCAACTTGCCCGTCGGCGATGAAGTAAGGCTTCTCAAAGTCCTTCAGAACAACCGAGATCACGGGATCCTTCAGGATCTTCCCGTACGCCTGCCTCAGCGTTTCCGTCAACTGCGGCACCGTCTGGCCTACCACGTGGACGTCCCCCGCTCCTCGGAGCGTAATGTAGCCATCCGGCTGGACGGTCACAGTCTGGTTAAATTCCGGGCTCAGTTCGAAGGAAACGTCGAACTGGTCGCCGAATTCCAGCTTGTAGCGAGAGTAACGCTGCTGGAAGGTGGGTCCGACCGAAGCATTACCGGCGTTCTCGGACATGACAGCTTTCGTCTCCGCCTTATCGGCAGTAGCGGATGGCTGGCTCGAAATAGTCGATCCCTCCTGCGCCACGCACAGCGCGGTTGCAGTGGCCACCATCAATAACAGTCCTAAGCATCTCTTGTTCATTGCTGTAATCTCCTCAACTGACGCCGCCGAAGGCCGCTTTCAATTCTATTCCAGCGGCGTGTAGAATGACTGTCCCCAACGCCTGCGTTTGTCGGGAACCTCTCATGAAAGTGCTGGTAATCGGTGGCGCAGGCTACATCGGTAGTCATACTGCCCGTGAATTGAAACGCCTCGGCCACACTCCCCTGATCTATGACAATCTCTCCACTGGCCACGAATTCCTGGCAACCGGTTTCGAATTCGTCAAGGGCGACATCCTTGATTCATCAAAACTGCTCCCGCTGCTCGCCCGCGTGGATGCCATCATGCATTTCGCGGCTTACGCTTACGTTGGCGAATCGGTCACGAACCCGCGAAAATACTTTCGCAACAACGTGGAAGGAGGGCTTTCTTTGTTGAACGCCGCAGTCGATGCTGGAGTGAAGAAGATAATCTTTTCCTCCACTTGCGCGGTCTATGGGGAACCATCCCGCATTCCTATTTCCGAGAACACGCCGCGGCAGCCGGTTAATCCCTATGGCGTTTCCAAGCTTTTTTTCGAGCATGCACTGGAAGCTTACGATCGAGCCTACGGGCTTCGCTTCGCCAGTCTGCGCTACTTCAATGCGGCGGGAGCGGACGAAAGCGGAGAAATCGGCGAACTGCACGAACCTGAGAGCCACCTCATCCCGCTCGCTCTCCGTGCGGCGGCCGGCGCCGGACCGGAACTGCAGCTGTTCGGCTCCGACTATCCCACGCCCGACGGCACCTGCATTCGAGACTACGTTCATGTTACCGATCTCGCTCAGGCCCATGTGAAAGCTCTCGAACATCTGCAGGCCGGCAACGAATCCTTCGCTGCCAACCTGGGCACGGGCCAGGGGCGTTCGGTACGCGAAGTCATCACTGCGGTCGAAGAAGTGACGGGCAATCCCGTGCCGGTACGCCTGAGCCCTCGCCGTCCGGGTGATCCGCCGGCTTTGGTCGCCGACCCCAGCCGGGCCGAAACTCTCTTACATTGGAAAGCCCGGCGCTCATTACGAGAATCGGTCTCCACCGCCTGGAACTGGATGCAACGTCGGCGCGCCACAACAGGCATCCTGTAGACTTTCGTGCTATAGACTTTCATGCCGTCCGTGGCGGCAGCGTGAATCGTTCCTGGATTCAGCAGAGGCAAAGTTATGGACTCCGAACTTCGCAAGATGCGGGTCGCGGTGCTGGGCGCCGGCAAGATGGGTGGAATCATTCTGCAGGCACTGCTCAATAACCACCTGCTTTCACCAAAGCTTACCCGCGCCACCGTGCAACATGAAGAGCGCGCGAAGTTGCTCGCTGCGAAACTGAATGTCAGGGTCGGAACCGATAATGCGGCCGCCGTCAAGGGAGCCGACATCGTTCTGATCGCGGTAAAACCGCAAGTCGTGCAGGAAGTCATACGCGAAATCCGCGGGCAACTCACTGCGGCCCAGTTGATCATCTCAGTTGCCGCCTCGGTGCCGACTTCGATGATTGAGAGCGCCCTTCCCGAAAACATCCCAGTCGTCCGAGCCATGCCAAATACGCCTTGTTCGATCGGCAGCGGTATGACGGCGGTGTGCAAAGGCAAATACGCTGATGCGAAACACGTTGCCATGACTTGCCGGATGTTCGACGTAGTGGGCCGCACCGTAGTAGTCGACGAAAAGCACATGGACGCTGTCACAGGTCTGTCAGCAAGCGGTCCGGCCTATATCTACATCATTCTGGAATCGCTGGCCGAAGCCGGAGTAAAAGTCGGCCTTCCCCGGGATGTTGCCACTCTTTTGGCTGCTCAAACCACGCTGGGCGCCGCCAGAGTCGTACTGGAAACCGGCGACCATCCGGCCCTGCTCAAGGATGCTGTAACCACCCCGGCTGGCTGCACGATTGACGGCATCATGGAACTGGAAGAAGGCAAATTGCGTGTGACCCTTATTAAGGCAGTGGTGCGGGCGGCGCAGAGAGCGAAGGAATTGGCATTCTCCTAGGCAGGCCGCGTCGTTCATCGCTAATCGACTTCGCGCTTCCAATTTTTCAACTGAACGGCAAGTTGCTGCATGTAAGCTTTGGCCTGCGCTGAAGTAAGCGGGTCGTCACCGTCGCCTTCGCCAGAGTACGAAATGCCGCGCATTGGAGGACGCTTGCCGTTGCCGGCCGCCTCGAGGAACCTCGAATCCGACGCCGCACGGGGAAGCTCGGTGATGTGTTTGGTGATATCGAGATCCGAGATTACTTCCTCCACCATGGCAGCGCTGATCATGCGCTCGCGCAGAGCGCAACCCAGAGAAAGCGCATTGAAACAGAAGTTGTTGATGCTGCGCGGAATCCCTTCGGTAAATTGTGCGATGGCCTGCGTCGCTTCCGGCGTAAACAGCGGAGCGCCTGAATATCCGGCAATGCGCAGACGATGTTCGATGTAGTTGCTGCTCTCCGCTACCGAAAGCGGCGACAGGCCGCTCAACAGGGAGATCCTCTGCCGCAGCTGCGACAGTTTGCGGCCAGCCAGTTTGTCGGCCAATTCCGGTTGCCCCGCAAGAATGATCTGCAGCAACTTCGCCTTGGGAGTTTCAAAATCTGAAAGCAATCGAATCGTCTCCAGAACCGAGGGGTGCAGGTTTTGCGCCTCGTCGACGACAATAATCATCCGCCTTCCGGCACGAGCTTCCTGCAACAGGAGCTTGTTAAATTCGTCGTGCATGCGGACAAAATCCTGCTCATGGGCGTCCGAACCAAGTTCGGCCAGCAGGAAGCGCATAAACTCGCGGGAACTGCACTGCGTCTGAAAAAGAAACGCTGTGTGCGCAGTGCTGCGGAACTTCTCCAGCAACTGAAACAGCAGCGTCGTCTTTCCCATGCCGGGCTTGGCAATTAACGCCATAAAGCCCCGTCCCGACTCGATCCCGTAGTAAAGGCATGCCAAGGCTTCGCGATGCGCGGGGCTCAGATACAAAAAACGAGGATCGGGCGTGACCCCAAAAGGCTGTTCGCGTAAGCCATAGAATTCTAGAAACATTTTTTCTCGTCCTTATCTGCCTTTATCCGAAGGATAGGATTTTGGACCCACTTCCCTCACGCCTGCAACTACTGCGCAGTCGTAGCCACTGCCAGACAGCCCAGCCCGAGGCTCCGACCCCTCTCGTGCTCGCCTGCAACCGGCTTAGCTGGCCTGAACCGTAGGCGAAATGTTGTGCTGACGAATCTTGTACAAGAGAGAACGGTAGCTGATGCTCAACAGCTTGGCGGCTCGCTTCCGGTTCCAACCCGTTTGCCGCAGGGCACTGCTGATGGCATGCACCTCGGCTTCGTGGCGATGGCTGCGAAGCGAGAGGTTAGCGCTCGGCTCCAGGCCTGTGGACGCTGCAGTTTCGGCAATGTTCGGCTGCCACGCATCGGAGCGTGCGACACTCTCCTTTCCACTGTTCTCGCCCTTCAATTCGGTGTCACCCATAAATTAACTCCACAAAACATGAATTTCGACAACATGGCCCAAGGACGTCTGTCCCGTCTCGTTTCTGAAAACGCACTTGATGAAATGAATATGGAGTTCGCGGATTTAGATCGGCTCGAAGCGGTACCCATCGATGCAGACTGACAAAGAACGATGGATCGGCTCAACTGAGATGACTAAATTGCGTTCGTCCTGAGCAGCGAGGATGCCCTCAATTCCATCCAGGGCCCCTCCCCGGATGCGTACCCTCTGGCCTACTTGAAGAAAAGGGCGGTCCGTCATCGGGATCCTATTCGCCAGCAGAGTTCTCAAACTCTCAATCTGTTTCTCGGGAACCGGAATCCCCAGTCCCCGCACCCCGACGAACCCCGCAACTCCATGAGTCCGCAGGACGCGCAGACGATCCGGGGAATAAAGCGCCAGACGGGCAAAGCTGTAACCGGAAAACAGCGGCAGTTCCACTTCTTTTTTCCGGTCGCTCCATTTGCGCGTGCTCCTCACCAGAGGAAGAAAGCTCTCGATGCTTTGCTTCTCCAGCTGGTCGGCCACAATTTTTTCGTGTCGCGACCGCGTGCGGATCGCATACCACTGGGGAATATCGAGAACCGGAACCTCCCTCACAGCTCCCGAATCCATCTGTAGCGCTCCACCGGTACTCACAGCTTCGCCCTTTCAGTCACATTCCAGAAACTCCCGGAACGCAACCGCCGAAAAAACAGACTTCCGACTACGTCGTCTGGCTGCAAGCCAGTCGCCCGTTTTACGAACTGTTCGTGTGGGGGGACACCGGTTGAAAACTGCACTACCTGGGGAGTTAAGATCCCTTAATCTTGAAGCGATTCTAGCCACGTGCGCAAAAACGTGCAAGAGGTGGAAAGTAGAGAGAAAAAAGACTCCCCCGGCTTCGCCCGTTCGCTCAGGTAACTTCGGTAACCTCCTATAAACAATGCGGATGACAGATGCTTATTTCCACTCAAAAGGTTGCAAATTTTCACGGCCACGTTCCTCGAACGCCACTCCTCCTGTACGCTTCAGGGCCGGCTCCTGTCTTGCGAAGATCACTCACCTGACCTCAGGTCACAGCTTGCCGGAGCCAGCAATAGCCAGATTGTCAGCTGTAACCGGCGACTAGGCGACCCCCAGAGGTGCAAGAATTTGCAACTTTTGTGCCTTCCCGAACCGATGAAGGCCAAGGCTTGCCGGCTACGTACCCGCACGATAGTGCCATTTACGATGGCTCTTTCTTCCTATAAGCTCTAGTCAAATCCTGTGGACCGACGCTTTGAGAACAGCTGCCGCGTCTCGCTCAGTTAAGGTTTCGGTTTGCAGTTCCCCACGGGTGCTACGCCAGCGTTATGCCGATTACCACTTTGTCTACTTTCTGTTCGAAATAAGCTCGCTGTAGCATCGAACTTCACCAGCGTATGGCTCATTTGATGGCTCTGCCAAAACAAGACCGGCTCCGCGTTCTGGCTGCGGACAGCACTTCTATGGGCACGCAACTTCTCGTCGAGGCGCTGGCCCGAGACGCGCAATTTGAGATGATTGAGTCTCCCTCCGAAGCGGAGGCAATCCTTAATCTGGTTGAACGCGAGAAGCCGCAAGTGGTGGTGATCAGCGTAAAGCTGGGCGAAGATCATAGGGGAGGCGTCGATCTGCTTCGCGAGCTGCGATCGCAGTCGCCTTCGCCCCGCGTGATCATGCTGCTCGACACTTCCGAGCGGGACTCAGTCATTGCGGCTTTCCGCGCCGGCGCCCAAGGCGTGTTTTGCCGCACCGAACCCTTCCGCTTGCTGGCCAAGTGCATCCAGTGCGTGGACGCCGGCCAGGTTTGGGCAAGCAGCAGCGAACTGCAGTTCGTGCTTGAAGCCCTGACTCAACCCGCGCTCGCCCACCTGAGTAGCAATGGCAGATCGTTGCTTTCGGCCCGCGAAATTGATGTCGTTCGATGTTTGGCGGAAGGCCTCACCAATCGCGAAATCGCTCGGCGTCTCAAGCTCACGGAACACACCGTCAAGAATTATCTGTTTCGTATTTTCGACAAGCTAGGCGTGTCCAGCCGGGTAGAGGTAGTGCTTTACGCTTTGGGCGGTGGCGCGACGCATGCTCCGAAGGCTTCGTCTATGGCTAGACGGTCCCGGCCCGCCGCCTTCGGTCGCGCGAAGTCCGGAGTGGCGTCTGTCGCGATCCAAAAAGACAAGCATTAAGCAGTCCGCGCAAGGGATTTTCTATTGCGGCAATCGGAAGTCAAGGGTGATTTTCGTCTGCATTTCCGCGCGACGGCCGCCCACTAGGTGAGGCTTGAATCGCCACTGCTTTACGGCATCGGTCGCAGCCTCCGCAAGTATTGGTGGTCCGCTCAGCTGAGTGACCGACTGCACGCTACCATTCTGAGCGATGCGCACGCTCAACACCACCGCCCCTTGGATCCCGTGCTGCCGGGCTTCTTCCGGATAATTCGGCTCCACGCGATGAAGCAGGCTGGCTTCGGCCACGTCCGGCGGCAACTCCAGCACGCCTGCCGGCTCAACGGCGGAAGCGCGCTGCACTCCGCTCTCGCCTGCAGCGGTGATCTCGGGGGGATTCTTACGCTGCTCCTCCTTCGTCTCACCTTGTTCCGCAGTGGGCTTCATCCGGAAAATTTCCTTTCCGTTCTCATAGACGAGCAGGCCCCCCAGCGGCAATGTATCAGTTCCTCGCGACGCCCCCACAGCGGGAACCGTGCTCACGGGTGCGGGGCGCGTTGTGTTGGCCCCGGCAGATTGGCTTGCAGAAGCAAGCGACCCGGTTTGCCCAGTCCCAGACACCGGCGCTGAGACCACGGCCGGGACATGCGCACGCGCCGCGTGTCTTCGCCAGCCCAGTCGCTGGGTCACCAGGACGGTCAACAACACGACATATGCCAGCACGGCCGCGCCTAGCGCCAGCGTTATGAAATTCATACCTCGCCAGGAAGCAGCCTCGTGCCGCGCCTGCGGCGATGGTTGGTCGGGTAAGTTCTGTTTCCCGTCAGAGCTTCGGTGATCGGAGATTTCGGCGGTTGCTGCGACAAAAACCGCCCCCCTGTCGTCCACGGCCGCCTGCGTACTCTTCGAAGCATCTGCAGCAGCTTGTTCGGCGGACGTTCGTCCAGCAGACGTTTGTCCGGGAGACATCGGTCCGGATGCTAGCTGCAGATTATTGAGTACGCGGCGCGAGAGTGCTTCCAGAGTGCGCTCGTCGCGTTCTCCAAACGCCGACGGCAACGTGGAAAATGCCTCGAACACCCCCACCAGTTCCCCGTTCTGCAGCAAAGGCAGAATCATCGCCGAGCGTATCCCGAGAGTCCGGCAAGCCTCGATATCGGCGCGTGGATCGTTCTCCGTGTCGTCGCAGCGCTGCACCGTCCGCGTCTTCACACACTCGCCCGACAGCCCCAACGCAGTGTCTAGCCTCGCTCCCAATTGCGGAGCGCTCCTGCCGGTGCTCGCCCGGCAAACCCATTCCCCACCGCGCTGCAGCACAATCGCCGCGCCGCTGGCCCCGGTCGCCAGACAGGCTTGTTCCACAATTTCGTTCAGCACAATCTGCAGGGCCAGTTCCGCCGAAATTTCCGGCGACACCCGCCCGCCGCCGTGCTCCGCAAACTTCGCTGCCAGTTTCCCCAGATCCCATTCGTCCGGCGCGGCCGTTCCCAAAACTCTCCCATCCTTTAGTCCTCCTTCGGCCGGGGAAGGAGCTGGCTTCGCGGGATCAGACCCAAATATTGGATTGTGCGCCATGTCGGAGGAGGATCGAACGGAAAATTCTACTTCTGTGCGGAGTTTCACCCCAAATCAGGGGGTTGTCAATATAGATTCGGGCACCTGACTTCCCCCAGCGGATGTCTTTCCATACGATTCGTAATCTCTGATCGATCCTGAGACTCAGATCGTCCGTCAGAAGCCCAAGACCGTCGCAGAGCCATTCGTAGAATCGCATTTGTGATCCGTTTTTCTGTCCCAAAATGACAAAAAATGGCAACCCAAGACTCGTCCTGGAGTCCTTTGTTTCCTTTTCCTTCGTGCGCAGGAATGTTAGAATTACTTAATCTTGGGGTAAGTGAGAATGCTTCTCCGAGTCAGTTTCAGTCAATTTCCTCCCCGTGGCTTCTCTTGAAAACACCAGACAACAGGGCCGTCCCAAGACCTTTAATCCAGGGAGTTTGAAACATGCGGATCGCTGTCGTTGGTTCCGGATACGTAGGATTAGTTGCTGGCGCTTGCTTTGCCGACCTCGGTCATGACGTCGTTCTCGTCGACAATGACGAACGAAAATTGTCCGCCCTCATGAACGGACAAGTCCCCATTCACGAAAACTTTCTTCCCGAACTCTTAAGCCGTCACCGCGGTCACCGCCTCACTTTCTCTGACGATCTGCAGGAAGCCGTACGCGCCAGTTCCGCCATTTTCGTTGCCGTGGGCACTCCGCCAACCGAGCGCGGGGAGGCTGATCTGTCGTACGTAGAGTCGGTCGCTCGCGAAATCACCGGCGCCATCAACGGATACAAAGTAATCGTCGAGAAGAGCACGGTCCCGGTCTATACCAGCGAGTGGGTTCGAAAAATCATCCTGCGCAACGGCGCTGACCCGGAATCCTTCGACGTCGCTTCCAACCCCGAATTCCTGCGCGAAGGCACTGCCGTCACCGACTTTCTTTTTCCTGACCGCATCGTCATCGGTTGCGACAGTGAGCGTGCCGCCGAAGTCCTTCGCCAGGTCTACGAACCGCTCACCAGCGGCAGCTATTACGAACGCGCTGATGCCATTCCGCAACCCGACCGCGCTTCGATTCCCGCTCCCATCATCGTGACCAGTACCAAGAGTGCGGAACTCATCAAACACGCTTCCAACGCGTTTCTTGCCATGAAGATTTCCTTCATCAACGCGGTCGCGTCCATTTGTGAATCCGTGGGCGCCAACGTCAACCAGGTTTGTCACGGCATCGGCACTGACTCCCGCATCGGCCCGCGCTTCCTGAATCCCGGAATCGGCTACGGCGGTTCCTGTTTCCCTAAAGATGTCATGGCATTCCGCGCCGTTGCCCGTGAGTGCGGCTATGACTTCCGTCTGCTTGACGAAGTCATGCGTATCAACGAAGACCAGCGCGAGCGTTTCCTGCGCAAAGTGCGCAGCGCTCTGTGGACTCTCCGCGGCAAGCGCCTTGGCGTTCTCGGCCTCGCTTTCAAAGGAGGCACCGACGACATTCGCGAATCGCCGGCCTTATTCCTCGTCCAGGCTCTATTGCAGGAAGGCTGCAAGATCACGGCTTACGATCCGGCGGCGATGGAACGCACGCAGGAGGCGATCAGCTCGAATCTCAAGTACGCCAACTCGGCCTACGAAGCGGCCAGCGGCGCTGACGCTCTCCTGATCCTCACCGAGTGGGAAGAGTTTGCCAACCTCGATCTCCCCCGCCTCAATCAGGAACTCAAGTATCCCATCGTGATCGACGGCCGCAATCTGTACGATCCGGAAGTGATGGCGGCACACGGATTCACCTATTACAGCGTGGGACGCGCCGCCTCTCATCCCGACGGCGTACCCGCCGCCGCCCTGAAAAACGGGAAAATGCAGAACGGTGCCCCGAAAGCATGAGCCCACAACGCGCCCTGGTCACCGGCGGCGCCGGTTTCCTGGGATCCCATCTCTGTGATGCCCTGCTCGGCGAAGGCTGGAGTGTGGTTGTTGTCGACAACCTGCTCACCGGCCGCCGCGCGAACCTTGCCCATCTCAAAAATGATTCCCGTTTCGATTTTGTCGAAAAAGACATCTGCGAGCCTTTCGATGTCGGCCGTGTCGACTACGTTTTCCACTTCGCCAGCCCTGCCAGTCCGGTCGACTACACCGTTCACGGCATCCCTACGTTGAAAGTGGGATCGCTCGGAACCTTTCACGCTCTCGATGTCGCGCTCAAATACGGCGCGAAGTATCTGGTCTCGTCTACTTCAGAGTGCTACGGCGATCCGCTGGAACATCCGCAAAAAGAAACCTACTGGGGCAACGTGAATTCCATCGGCCCGCGCTCGGTCTACGACGAAGCCAAACGCTTCACCGAGGCCGTCACCATGGCCTATCACCGCTATCACAAAGTCGACACGCGGATCGTGCGCATCTTCAACACCTATGGTCCTCGTCTGCAATTGAATGACGGTCGCGTGGTGTCGAATTTCATGAAGCAGGCTCTGCGCGGCGAAGACCTCACCGTTTACGGAGATGGCAGCCAGACTCGCAGCTTCTGCTACGTCAGCGATGAGATCGACGGCTTCATTCGCTTATCGAAGTCCTCTGAACATCTGCCGGTAAACATCGGCAATCCGAACGAGTTCACCATCCTCGAGTGCGCGCAGCATGTCATTAAAGTGACGGGATCGAAAAGCAAGATCGCCTACGAACCCCTGCCGCAAGACGACCCCAAGCAGCGCCGCCCCGACATCACCAAAGCCAGGCACTTGCTCGGCTGGGAGCCAAAGATTCAGTTAGAAACCGGACTGAAGATGTCGCTCGATTATTTCCGCAAGGCCGTAACCGAAGAAACCGCCGCAGCCAAGTAGTCAACATAGCCAACCTGAATTAATCCTTGTCATTCCGAACCGGGCCAAAGGCCGGGTGAGAACCTGCCCTGAGCGAAGCCGAAGGGAACCGGCTGTTGACTTTCTCAGCCCGATCACGGCGACGATGGTACAATCCCGCCCCACGGTTAGTCAGGCATGAATGAAGCCCTCGCACATCCGCCAGAGCAGGCGATCCCGCGCCTCGATCCGGTTGCAACCATCGCAGTGGCGCAACTGCTTGGCACGTCACTCTGGTTCAGCGCGAATAGTGCCGCAGACGATCTGCGCCGGGCCTGGGGTGCGAGCGTTTCCGACATCGGAATTCTCACCAGCGCAGTTCAGTTGGGCTTCATTCTCGGTACGCTGGTTTTTGCGCTCAGCGGATTGGCTGACCGATTTCCCGCCAGCAGAATCTTCTCTGTTTGTGCTCTTCTGGGCGCAGCCTTCAATGCCTGCTTCGCGTGGCTGTCGACCGGCATCGCGAGCGGCGCCGCGTTCCGGTTTGCGGTCGGTATTTGCCTCGCTGGAATTTACCCCATCGGCATGAAGTTGATCGTGAGCTGGGTCCCCGAGCGGACTGGTTCCGCGCTCGCTTATCTCGTTGCCATGCTCACGCTCGGTACCGCGCTGCCTCATGCGCTGCGCCTGATTGGAGCCGCATGGAAATGGCAATACGTTATCGGAACTTCCTCCGCTCTCGCCGTTCTGGCAGCCCTGCTGATCCGTGCCCTCGGTGACGGCCCTCACCTTGTACTTCGCAGGGGCCCAGGTACCCAGATGGGAGGTGTTTTTGGAGCCTTCGCATCTCGCGACTTTCGTGCAGCCGCTCTTGGCTATTTCGGCCACATGTGGGAGCTCTACGCATTCTGGACCATCGTTCCCTTACTCATCGTCCGTACGTCACTTAGCCTGAACCTGCACAACTTAAAAGTTTCTGGACTCGCCTTCGCCATCATCTCTGTCGGTGCGCTGGGATGCATTGCGGGTGGTCTCTTCAGCCGTAAGGTGGGCAGCGCACGTGTGGCGGCGGTATCACTTTCGCTTTCCGGGCTTTGTTGTTTTATCTTCGCGCTTGCCTGGCGGGTATTCTCTCCAGTGGCGCTTCTGGCACTGCTCCTCGTCTGGGGGGCCGCCGTGGTCGCCGACTCGCCGCAGTTCTCCGCGCTTTCGGCTCGGGCTTGTCCTCCCAATCTGGTTGGCGCCGCACTGGCGATTCAGATCTCTATCGGCTTCGCCATCACCATCGTTTCCATCGCTATCGTCACCGGCCTCTTCAATCGTTTGGGGGCGGAGGTTGCTTGGGTGCTTTTGCCAGGTCCGTTGCTCGGACTTCTTGGCTTCTATCCACAGTGGGCACGGACCTTCAGTCCCTCACGATAACCTCGGTCGTCCACGGCGCCCGTGTGACATCCGACCCCGGCTCGCCTCTCTATTCACCCACCGCAATGTGCCTTTGCTCGGAACGTGATAAATTGTCATTCGCAATTTAAAAAGCAAAATCCCATTCTGTTTCCACCTATGGAGAACCACTCGATGCGAACGCTCGTCTTCAGGATCGTGATCCTAACCATCGCCACTGTCGCGCTGCCGCTTACCCTCGTTCACGCGCAGGCAAAGGAAGAAACGTCGACCGTCAAGGTCGAAGCTACCAAGACTGACACAGCGAAGCCCGACCAGTTCAAAGCGGAACAACAGGCCAGCAAAGGCTCAGTCACGATCGGTGGAAACGCCATTAACTACGATGCTTATGCCGGCACGCTCATCGTGCATCCCAAGGGCTGGGATGACGTCCCGCAGAATGCCGACCCCGATCCCAAGAACAAGGGTCCGGAAGCCAGCATGTTCTACGTTGCCTACTTCAAGTCCGACACTAAAGGCGCACCGCGTCCAGTCACGTTTCTTTATAACGGCGGTCCGGGTTCCTCGACCGTGTGGCTTCATATGGGAGCATTCGGGCCGAAGCGCGTGGTCACCGCCGACGACACCCACACCCCGGCCGCGCCGTATTCGGTTGTCAACAACGAATACAGCCTGCTCGATGCGACCGATCTCGTATTTGTGGATGCTCCCGGAACCGGCTTCAGCCGGCTCAGCGGGAAAGATCGCGAGAAAGCCTTCTACGGTGTCGACCAGGATGCCCAGGCCTTCGCCGATTTCATCTCTCAGTTCCTGGCGAAGTATGGACGCTGGAATTCGCCGAAGTATTTGTTCGGCGAAAGCTACGGTACCACGCGATCCGCTGTTCTCGCCAACGTGCTCGAGAACGAACGCGACGTCGACTTCAACGGTGTGATTCTTCTGTCCCAAATCTTGAACTTCTCGCTGGATTCGGACTTCCCTAACTTCAATCCCGGCGTCGATGTACCTTATCAGCTCAATCTCCCCACCTACGCCGCCTCTGCGTGGTATCACCACAAACTGCCGGAGCAGCACCCCGACCTTCGATCTCTACTAACCGAGGTCGAACACTTCGCCATGAACGAGTACGCCCTCGCTCTCGGAGCCGGCTCTTCCCTTCCGGCGGACCAGCGCCATGCCATCGCGGCCAAGCTTCATGAATACACCGGCCTTCCCGTTGCCTACATCGAGAAAGCCGACCTTCGTATCAATGGCGGAGAATTCGAGAAGAATCTGCAGGACGACAGCAACTTGACTACCGGCCGGCTCGACACTCGCTTCTCCGGCCCTACCTTTGATCCGCTCAGCAAGGAAGCTGACTACGATCCGCAATCGTCGGCAATCTCCTCAGCTTACGTTTCCGCGTTTAACGACTACGTACGAAAGGAACTCAAGTTCGGCGAGAACCGCGAATACAAGCCGGAAATTGAGGTCTACAAATGGTGGAGTTTTGCACACCAGGCTCCCGGTCTTCCCTTTGCGTTCCCTGGAGCAACCAATGTGATGCTCGATCTCGCCGTCGCGATGAAATCTAACCCGACCCTGAAAGTCCTCTTGAATGCCGGTTATTTTGATCTAGCCACTCCGTATTACGAAGGCGTTTACGAAATGCAACATTTACCGATTCCGCCTGATTTGCAAAAAAATATCGAGTTCAAGTTCTACGAATCCGGCCACATGGTCTATGCCCACGAGGCCTCGCTGAAAGCGATCCACGATAACGTGGCCGCTTTCATCCAAAAAAGCTATAACGCCAAAACGAAGTGAGTCACAACCGGAGAAGCGATTTGCCGCGAGGGTAAGAAAAACTGAGTACTGAGAACTGGGAACTGTTCTTAAGAGCTTTCGGTCATTGTCGCCGCGAACTCGATCAACTGCTGCACTCCGTGGCGTTCGTCCCTGGTGTTCAGCATGAACGAGACGCCCATCCCGTACCCGGGATGCGAGGCTTTCACCACGCCGCTCAAGCGCAATTTCATATCCTGGGTGCGCACCGTAATCTCCACCAGTGTGCCGGCTGGAAAGGCCAGCGGCATCTCGAGATAACACCCACCGGGGGCCAGATCGCTCAGATAGCAGTAGTTCCGCACTGAACTTCCCCTCTGGTAAACTTCCGCTCCCAGACGGCAGGCATATCGAGTCTGCCCGCGGCGGTTATCCGGCTTGCGGGCTGCCCCTGCTTCCCCTTCACTGCTCTGCGCTTCTTTCCGCTCAACCTGCTGCTCCGCCGCAACTGATTCTTCATTCGGGCGGATGGAAGGTTCCACCGTCTCGATCTCCGAGACCGCCTCCTGCTGCGGCGCTTCGGCCGCGTTCACCTTCAACCACTCTTGCAGTACCCGCCGCGAAGCTTGCGGCACATCCATAAACTGGATTCCCGCGCGCCCGTTCCAATCCTGCCACACCACCTGTCCCGAGAGCCGCACATTCTTCATCTGCCCGGGCAGCTGAAACTGAAAATAAACCTTACACGTGGGCGGCAGCTTCTTGCCAAAGTTCACTCCCATGCCATCTTCTGCCAGGTTCACCAGCGTAGCTTTGGCTCGTTCTTCCCCGGCGTAGTCGATGGTCGCGTGCGTATGCACGGCAGCGCGCGCCTTGCGGCGTTTGTCCCGATGCAGCACGGTTTGCGCTGCCCGCAGCGTGCTCAACGCCCGCTCGTGGGATACCGGCTTGTACAGCACGAAGTTCACTCCCAGCGAAAACATCTCCCGGATGCTCTCCTGTCCCGCCACCACTACCACGGTCAGGGTCGAATCATTCAGCCGTGAAGACCGGCTCTCGTGCAGTAGCGCGACAACTCCCGCCTGCGTCTCGCAGTCGAGAATGATCAGGTCATAGCGTTCCTGCGCCAGCCTCACCGCCGCGCGGACGTTGTCCGTGCACAACTCCACCTGAATGCCGAGTTCTTCCAGCACGTGCCGTAGCACTTCCACTGATGCTTTGTCCGAGCAGACTAAGAGCGATGAAAGAGTCATACCTTCATGCATCCTAGGATCACTCCAGTTCTTCCGACAAGTTACCGCGGTCATCCCTACTGCCGCGGTTTCCCAGGGGCCGTGACCTAACTCCACTGCCCTCAACCCCGGTGACCTCAGTCACCACCACGATTACAAAAGACCAATAGTCCTGCGTTGCACCGTGGTGCTTTGACGCCATCACCCCAGCTTCCTAGGATGAAGGCTGCCCCACCGTAGGCAGTGCCGGTTGGCCTGCTCCCCGAACGGTCGCAGGTTTTCTCTGTCCGGTTGGGCTCTTGGAAATCTTGAGTTGGAAATCTTGGGGATGAGAGTTGTATTGATTGCGGTCAACAGACGATACGAGGTTCACGACCGGTAAGGAACTTATGCCATCGCGCAAAAATAACGGGTTCTCGCTCCTCGAACTGATGATTACCGTCAGCCTCGGCCTGGTGATGGCCGGGGTCACGTTCATCTACCTCACGCCCTCAATGAATAGTAGCCACATGAACTCGGCGTATGAGACCACTTTGATGGCGCTGCGGAACACTCGCAACCTGGCCATCACTCAGGGTCACCAGTACCAGGTCAATTTTAATCCGGGTGGCTTTCCTCCTGGCACTATTCAGGTTGAATACCAGCCGCCGATTGTGCCTCCCGCGGTTGCCGCGGCGCCGCTGCAACAAGTCAATACCTACACCCTTCCACTCGACGTCTCTTTTGCCCTGCCAGCGACTCCCCCCGCCAATGCGCCGGACTCCCCTCCTCCGCTTGTGACTGGGGGCACAGCCATCGATTTCGAATCCACGCCCGCCGGGGTCCCCCTGGCCTGTCAATGCGTGGTCTTCATGCCCGACGGCTCTGCGCGAGATAGCCTGGGCAACTACAACAGCGGCATCGTTTACCTAACGCGCGTCGGTGACACTGTCTACAATTCGCGAGCCGTCTCGGTGTGGGGTGCCAGCGGCAGAATCCGCGGATGGACAATTGGCATGGTAGGTGGCGCGAAAGAATGGGTGCAACAATGACCGAAACTAAGAAATCCGTCAGGACGCTTCGAGCCCAGAGCGGTTTCACGCTGATCGAAGTCATGATCGCGATCGCGATCATGAGCATCAGCATGCTCGCCCTGATCGCAACCTTCGGCACCGCGATCGCCGCGACCGAATCAGCGCAGGAAGATCTCATCGCCCGCCACAAGGCACTGGATGCCATGGAAAGCATCTACACTGCGCGCAATAGCCAGCAGTTGCCTTTTTCCTCCATCAACAACGTTGCGGCCGGCGGCATCTTCTTGCCGGGTGCTCTTCCTCTGAGGTGCGCTGGACCGGATGGTCTGGTCGGCACGGGCGACGACGTCGCCTGCACCGCTCCCGATACTGGCGCAGCTTGCCCGGGAGGAGTGGAGTGCCTCATACTGCCCGGCCCCGATGGCATTCTCGGCGAGGCTCCCCCCAACGATGACATCCCTTATAGCCTAGGCAACTTCACCCGAAGCATCACGTTCAATCAGGTGTTTATGCCCAACGGCACTGTCAACACGAATCTCATCGCCGTCACCATTACGGTTGCCTATACCAAACCAGGATGGCCGGCGCGCTCGTACTCCGTGAATGGCCTGATCTCCAGCTACCACTAAGCCGGAACAAAACCATGAAGATGCCTATCTCAAAATCGCAACACGGCTTCAGCCTCCTGGAAATGCTCGTCGCTTCCTCCATCGGCTTGATCGCCATTATGGCGATGACCCAGCTTTTCAACATGGGTATGAACGCCACCCTTACGGTGACTCAGCGCGCCGATACCCAGCAGAATATGCGGGCCGCCGTCGAGTTGATGACCAAGGACATCAGCATGGCCGGCGCTGGCCTTCCTTCCGGTGGTCTGCAGTTGGCCAATGCCGATGGCTCCAGCAAAGTTGCCTGCAATCAGACCGGCACCTGCTACGTCACGGCTGACACTTATCCGCTGAGCGGAAGCGGGGTCGCAAATTATATGTATGGCATCTTGCCGGGCTTTGGCAACGGAGTGCAGAGCGCCGCTATCATCGCTGCCGCTCCCGCCGCGGTGAATGACAGCATAACTTCGATCTACTGCGACTACAACTTTCCGCTGAACAACTTCGCGTTTACTTTCCCCAGCGGAACCCAAGCCACGGTGGGCGCTGCGACTACTATCACCGCGGGCGACCCGACGAACATTCTTGCCGCAGGCGGCCTCACCGTGGGCGACCTGGTGCTGTTCACGGTTAGCACGCCGGGCACTGGCAAGACCGCCCAGGGTACCAGCTACGCGCAGACGGCCGCGGCAGTCGGCGAGATTACCGGCATCCCCAACAACACTACGATCAATTTTGCGTCCGCCGACGCCCTCAATTTCAACCAGACCGGCGCCAACAGTCTCGCCTCAGTCGCCGCCGCCGTCACTGCGGCGGGAGCCGAGACCACAGCATGCCGCCTTTACGCCGTCACCTATTTCCTGCAGGTTCCTCCCGCGGGCGGAACTCTGCAAACGCCTCGTCTGATGCGTCAGGTCAATGGACTCGCTGCCGTCCCCGTTGCCGATGGCATCATCAATCTGCAGTTCAGCTACGACGTCATCAATAACACTCTTGGGACGATCAGCGCGAATCAGTCCAATCCGATCGGCGCCGGGCTCTCACCTGCCCTGATTCAGAAGGTCAACATTTGGGTGCTGGGAGAGAGCATTACTCAAGCCGGGAAAAAATCCCAGAGCATGTATCTGGCGAGTTCCATCAGCACTCGCAATATGAGTTTCTGCAATTCTTATAGTGACCAAACCACCGCTTGCCAATAAATGGCGGTCTGAGGTTCTGGCTGTGCGCTTGGAGGGGGAGATATATGGGTAAAACTATACGAGATTCGCGAGGCTTCACGCTCATCGCGGCGCTATTGCTGACCGTCCTGCTGTCGGGTATCGCCGTGGGACTTTTGTACATGGTCAGCAATGAAGAACGCATGGGCGGCAATGACCTGGAAGGCAGTCTCGCCTTCTACGGTGCTGAGTCTGGCATCGAAAACCTGACTGCTCAACTCTCCCAGCTGTATCAGACCTCGCAGACTCCGACTGCCCCGGCCCTTTGTGCGCTCACCGCTCCCGCCAATAACCCGACTCTGGTTAACGGTTCGAACATTACCAGCATGAATTACAACGTGGGCATTGGCTGGCCGACAAACAACCTCTGTGTAAACGGCGCCAATACCGCTACCACGAACCCGACCGGCAATTGGGATATCGTCGGTTCTGGTTCCGATCAGGGCATGGTGGCAACACTTATCCCCTACACGTTGACGGTGACTGCGACCCGCGCCTCCACTGCCGGTGAGGCCACCAACAACGCGGCTCTTACCAACATCACGGGCGCGTCGGTCAACTTGTCGCGTACCGTGGAAGTGGCTCTGCTTCCGGCTTTCGAGTTCGGCGTTTTCTGCGACGGCGACTGCGATTACTTTGCCGGTCCAAACTTCAATTTCGGCGGCCGGGTTCACACCAACGGGAATCTCTTCCTCGCCTCCGGCGCCGACCTCACCTTTACCGATAAGATCGCGGCCGTGGGCCAGGTCATCACCACCCAGCTCGAGAATGGTTGGCCGACCGCTACGGACTACGGCGGAACCGTATACGTGCCCAACGCCGCGGGTGGTTGTCCCGGTGCTCCGGGGACCGGACCTGCCGCAAATTGTTTAGCGGTTCCCGCTGGCAGTTGGAGTGGCGGATTTCCAGCCCCTCCGGCCCCCGCCACCTGCACGGCTGACTGCGGAGGCTTAGCCAACGCGGGCTGGAAGGGGATTTCCACCACCACCTTCAACAGCTTCATCACCAACGGACTGACGGGCGCGACTAAGTTGCAGTTGCCTTTTGTTAATTCAGCTAATAAGGTTGGTGCTATCGATATTGTTCGCCGGCCGCAGAACAGTGATACTCCACTCTTGAGCAATTCCCGCCTCTATACGGAGGCTTCGATCCGCATCCTGCTTGCCGACACCCAAGCCGATCTTCACCCTGAGCGCGGCGCTCTCGGTGATGGTCAGGACATACAGCTAGGCGTCACAACCGTTGGCACCACCACCTCATCCGTCAACATCGTCGGCACGGGCAACTACATGTACTACGGCGTGGCCACTGCCGGAACGAACGGATGGGTTGCGCCCACCAACCCCGCGACTGGCACAGCATACGGCTGGACGAATTGGCCGCTTTTAAGCCAGATCACCAGCAGCCCGGCCAGCGTCGCCGGCGCTGCTCCTAATGCCGCGTCCGTTTGGCTGCGCGTCGAGTACCTGAACAACGCCAACGTCTGGGTCGGAATCACTACGCAATGGCTGGGATACGGCTTCGGCCGCGGTTACAACACACCCCCTACGGCTCCCTATGTCCTCGGAGGCGCGAACCTACCTTGCTCCTTATACCCCACGCCCCCCGCGGGTCAGTGTTACAACCCCATCAGCCCGGCGATCTTGATTCTGCAGCAGCTCAACCAGGGCGTCGCGACCGCCAGCGCCGTCGAAGCTGACAAGCTCGACTCCAGTGGAACGGCCGCCAACTGGATTCCCATCAACTTCTATGACTCACGCGAAGGCGAGCCGCGCGACGTTAACACGCGGCCCACCAACACCACTGCCACCAAAGGCACAACGGTCTACACTCCGTGCAGCCCAATCGGGGTCATGAACGTGGTCGAACTGGATGCGGGCAACTTGTGGCTCTGGCTGCAGGGAGTCGCGCCATATGCCGGCAGCAGCGGTCCATTGGTGAATAACACTAACTTTAACGGCTACATCCTTTATTTTTCGGATCGTCGTGGCATGTTGCCCGATCCCAACCCGCCCGGCGCGGCCATTTACAACGGCATCACAGGAGCAGCTGGGCTTGAAGACACGATCAATGGCGCTTCCTCCACTGGGGTCACGGATGGCAAGCTGGAACCAGCCACCTATTACGGCTATTCGCCGGAAGACGTGGACGAAGACACCTACTTCGACAACTACGGCCAAAAGAACCTGGCAGCGGGATTCGGATTGACTGGTGCCTTCACCAGCACACCGTACTTCCCGATTCCGGCTAATGCTGCGACCGTTAGCGCGAACCAGGTGAACTGTAATTCTTATACCTTGACCGCGGGCGGCGCTATTGAGACGTATCCGACCGCGACTGGAACGGCAGGCGCGACCGCGTTCGCGGGAAATCCGCAGAACAATGTCGTCTACGGCCCGCGACACGGACTGCGCCTCGTTGACGGTGGCATGAGTGCGAAAGGCGTGAGTTACTTGCCCCAGCCCATCGCCCCAGCGACTAGCGGCAACGGCTTTACCGTCGCTTCTGAAGAACCGGTCTATGTCTGGGGAGATTACAACACCGGCTCCGCCGATCCTCTCTGGCCCGCCGGAGCCACCCCCACGGCCCCACATTCGGCAGCTTCAATCATCGCCGATTCCGTCACGCTGCTCTCCAACCCTCCGTCGAACGCCACACTCCCGACCACGAAGACTGGCTGGACCGATGTCGAAAGCTTCCTGCAGCCAGGAGTGGCAAACAACCGGCCGGGAAACAATAGCTATTACCGGATGGCGATTGCTGCGGGCAAGAGCGTTCCGTTCTTCGAGCCGGCCTGGGCCGTGACCGCCGGCTTGAAGGATTTCGGCACCGACGGCGGTATGCATAACTTCCTCCGCTATCTCGAGGACAGAAGCGATGGCATCAACGGAGGCGGCGGTACCGTGAACTATGCGGGCTCGCTGATCAGCATGTATTACTCGCAGTACCTAACCGGCGTGTTCAAGTGCTGTAACACCGTGTACGGCGCTCCCACGCGAAACTATTTCTTCGACACGCAGTTCCTGAATCCGACTCAGCTGCCTCCCGGAACACCGATGTTCCAGGACGTGGTCAGTCTGAGCTATCACCAGAACTTCACGCCACAATAAGCCACAAACCGCCAACAGCACCCCGGTCCAGTTCAACGGACCGGGGTGCTTTTTTTGTACTATTCCGCTGCCCGGGCTTCTTCTCGTACGATTCGCGGATTAAAATCGATACAGTCCTAACTCGATCAATCGATGAACACATCTTCGCTGTCAGAGCACGAGTTCCGCGGCCAGCTTGCTCATGAAACCAATCGCCGCAGCTCTAGCTGGATTTGGATCCTATTCTCCCTCTGCGCCCTCGCCGCCATCGGCCTGTTCTTTATTCCGGCCTTCATCATTCGTCCCTTCCGTTACCAGGCGCCGCGCGCACTCTTGGTTGCCATGGCTCTGCGCCAGCGCGCTCCCCTGGGCACGCTGACAGCGGGCGTCGCCTGTTTCGGTCTCGCCTTCGTGTTGTGGAAAACCGTCGGCCCCTGGCGCCGAGCCCTGCTCGTGCTCGCTCTTCTTCTTGTCACCTTCTCGGCCGTAATGGCGCGTCAAAACTATTTCGAGTGGATGTTCCACTCTATCGCGGGCGCGCAATTCCTCGCGCAATCCGAGAGCAAGCTTGACCCCAAGGAAATGATCTTGGCAGTCCGCTTCGGCGGCGACGCCCGCGCCTATCCCATCAGCCAGATGGCTTACCATCACGTCCTCAACGACATCGTCGGAGGCGTGCCTATCGCGGTCACCTATTGAACGCTCTGTCACACCGGTCTGGTGTGGACGCGAACGGTGAACGGAAGGGTGCTGCACTTTTATCTTGCCGGCATCAACAACCAGAACTTCCTGATGCGCGATAAAGAAACCGGAAGCTGGTGGCAACAGATCACCGGCAAGGCGATCTATGGTCCGCTGCAAGGCGCAACGCTCGAGCTCGTGCTCAGTGACGAACTAACTTTCGGCGAGTGGAAAAGCGAATTTCCCTCCGGCCGAGTGCTGGCGCCCGTGGCCAAATACACGAAAGAGTACGAACCCAACTGGGAACCGGAAGTAGCCAAACTGCCGGTGGTCGTCAGCTTCCCCGGAACGGAACTTAAATCGCGCGATGTAGTGGTCGGACTCACCGTCAACGGCGTCGCCCGCGCCTATCCTTGGGAAGCTTTTGCGAAACAGTCTCCGGTTGTAGATCACGTCAACGGAACACCGCTTCTGTTGGTGCTCGGGCCGGACGGCAAATCGTTCCGCGTCTTCCTGAGCCGCATCGACGGCCGCGATGCTGAATTCTTCCTGCAGGGCGATGACACTACCGACACCTCAGGCGAGAAAAAAGCTTGGACGCTGGTCGACGCCAGCACCGCCAGCCAGTGGAACTTTCAAGGTTGTGCCACCTCCGGGCCTGCGCAAGGAAAATGTTTGGACCGCATCCCGGCCCTGAAAGACTATTGGTTTGACTGGCGCAACTACCATCCCGACACGACCGTCTACAAACACTAGGGCAAATGCTTAAAATCAGAATGACAACAGGAGGACTCGTAGGTGTCTATCATTCACGCGATCTTCTGGGACGTTGGAGGAGTGCTGCTCACGAACGCCTGGGACCACAGCGAACGCGCGGCGGCTCTCGAACGCTTCCATCTCGACGAAAAAGAGTTTCACTCGCGGCACGAGATGGTCGTCTCGTCATTTGAGCGCGGCAAGATCACGCTCGACGAATACCTGGATCGCACCGTGTTCTACCGCGATCGACCTTTCACGCGCGAGGAGTTTCGCGACTACATGTTCTCGCTCTCACAGCCCATGCCTGAGGTTCTCGCCTTCGCGCGCGCTCTCGCCGGTTCCAGCAAATATTTCATGGGCACGATTAACAACGAGTCCCGCGAGTTGAACCTGCATCGCATCGAGAAGTTCGGCTTGCGCGAAATCTTCCGGCTGTTCGTGAGCTCCTGCTTTGTCGGACTGCGCAAGCCGGAGAGTGGCATTTATCGCTTGGCGATTGAGATCACGCAGTTCAATCCGGAAGAATGCTGTTTCATCGACGATCGCGCGCTGAACCTGGAATGCGCCGCGAAGCTGGGGATGCACACAATCCAGATGCAGACGCTGGAACAGTTGCGCGCGGAATTGCAGAAGTTGGGAGTGGAAGCAGTGGTCGATGTCCAGTGATCAGTGGCCAGTGTTTGACTTTACTGACCACTGGCCACTGGACACTGACCTCTAGCTCTTCCGCGGCTGCGGCTTCGCGGGCAAAGTCGCAGGTTTGGGAATATCCGATTCTGCGCCGGAAAGCGTGAGGTCGCTCGACCAGCATTCCGAGACCAGCTTCCAGTCTCCGCTGGCCTGCTTGGCGAACACCCAAAGATATTTGCCGCGCTCTTCCCGGCGTTTGCCGGCGGTTCCGGGAACCAGCGCGCTATAGCGGCCTACTTCGTGAGCGAGATCGCCAAGAACTTCCACGCGCATCGGCTCGACGGCCACTTCTCCCAGGCCAGCTTCGAGCGAGGCATAAAAAAACTCACGCACGGCCATGGCGCCGCGAATCGTAGGAAGGTTCGAGCGCAGCACCAGCGCGTCCGGGGCATAGAGTTCCATCAACTCATCGAGTTGGCGTGTATTGCAAGCCAAAACCCATTCCTGGGTGAGACGCCGGACGGCGGCTTCACTGCGGCTCATGGGTTCGCCCTTGGCGGCAGCGGCGACTCTCATGCGATCGGCTTCGCGCGCGCTCTCGGGAGAGCTAATCCGCGGCGCGGCATCGGCGGCATTTCCGCCTTGAAAATAATGGTGATGGTAATGATGGTGGTAGTGATGCGTGCCGGCGGGAGCGCCGGGCGCCGGGTGCACCTCAGCGGCGGCTTCCTGCGCTGGAGGCGGAGTCTGCGGCGGCGGCACTTCGTCGAATTCGAACTTGGGCAATTCGAGAGCCGGCATTGCGGGATCAGATGATTTCGGTGGCTCAGTTCCTACGGGAAGGCCGCACATGCCACAGAACTTGTTGCCTTCGCGGTTGTGATGTCCGCAGACCTGGCAGGCATTGGACGGGCTGACGGCGGGTTCGAGCGCGACGTCTTCTTCTACAACAGCTTCAGAATCCGCTTCCATGGTGAGGCGCTGCATGGCTTGCAGAGCGGCCGCAATGGCTTCCTGATTCGGCTTGGGGCGCCGCATTTCCGGATACAGCCGCTGATAGATCTCGCCCAGGGCGGGATTGTGCGGGCCGATGCTTGGCACTCCGCTTTCGGAATCCTGCGGCGAAGAGGAACCGGGAGGCTTGGCGAGTTTTTTGTCTCTGTCTCTATCCACGATTCGAACCGACGTTGCCGATGGCGTCATTTTAGCTCAAGCGAGTTGGCCGAGGCGGGCGGAATCTCAACGGCGGGAAAACTCGATCTTCCCTTCCGCTTCGGTGGGCACGCCGTTGCAGGTCGCGGGACGATACCGCCAGGCCCGAACCGTTTGCAGAACGTTACGGTCTCCAGCGGGGCCCGCGCTTTGAAGAATCAGCGGGCTGTGCACGCGGCCATCGGCACCGATGATGAAGCTTACCTTCACCTTCAGTCCGGCCTGCACCAACAGAGGATCGGGCGTGGTCAAGGCCTGCGGAGGACGGGTATCGGCGCAGCGCGAGCGCGCACTCACGTGCGGGATGTCAGAGAATTCGGCGGCGCGTGCCGGAGTCTTGAAGACCTGATGTTCGCGCTCAGACAAGACTGCCTGATGCGGGCGCGGTGGCGGAACCTGCACGGAAGCTGTGCTGGAAGCGGGAACTGCGAAAATCAGAAACCAAGGCCAGATGCGAAGCATACGGAAAATCTTCCCAGTGAGACGGAAGCTGCTTTGCTGTTATCCCTCTACGGGCACGTCTGGTTCCAGCGTAAGAAGAACCTAAGTATATTGTTATCAGTCCATTGAGGGAAGGGCGAGGCGAGCTGAAGCCCTCGATGTGAAGGCGATTGCATATTTCATGCCGACGAGCGGCGCGGAAGCGCGACGACCTGCTCCTTAAAGTTAACTTCTGGCCATAGAGCGCAGGGTAAGCAGAGTTACTTCGGGAGGGCAATTCAGGCGCATTGGAACTCCGATCGTGCCGATGCCGGAGTTGGTGTAGAGCGTGAGCGGACCGATCTGATAGGCCCCACGGATATACTTCTTCGCCATCCTGGGAAGATAAAGCGGCGGTAGCAGCGGCAGCCGGATCTGGCCTCCGTGAGAGTGGCCTGAGAGCTGCAAGTCGATCGGGAAGCGTGAAGCCTCATCGGCGAAATCGGGTTCGTGCGCGAGCAGGATGACGGCTTCGCCAGCGGGGACGGGGTCCAGTGTTTTCAGCAGGTCGGCGGTTCGGGTGAGTACGTCATTCACTCCAGAGAGCCAGAAGCGGGCGCCATCGTGCTCGATGGCGTGGGATTGGTTGGCCAGAACCTGAATGTTCTCGGCCTGCAGTGCGTGCGTCACGTGCTTACGGTCGGTATCGACGTCGTGGTTGCCCATGACAGCCCAGAGACCGTGAGGGGCGGTCATCTGGCTCAGGAGGCGAGCGCAGGGTTCCGCGGCGAGTGCCGCCTTCTTCTCGTTCCCAATTAGCGGGACGGAAACAAAATCTCCAGTGAGCACAATCAGGTCGGGACGAAGGCCGTTGACCATGGCAATCGCGGCCCGCAGGGGATGGACGGAGAAGTAGGGATCGAAATGGAAATCGCTGAGCAGGGCGACGGTGAAGCCATTCATCCGTTCGGGCCAACGCGGGAGGAAAAAATCCTGGCGCACGAGGCGAGGATGGTTGGGGGCCAGGAAAAGCGCATCGCCCGCAATCGCGGCGGCTCCGGTGAGCGCGGCGAGCCGAATAAATTTCCGTCGAGTAATCGAGGTAAAGGCCAATCGAACCGAGGATCCTTGATCTTAGACTGGGCCGGAGTTGGAGCCCCAATCCAGAATAACCTGAGAGCGAGGTTTCGCGGGGTGACTCGAACGATGACTTCAGTGCGGGGCGGGGTTCCAATGGCAAAAACGGGAATCAGTCCGATTCCCGATAACGCCGCTTAGAAGTTAAATGTCGCGATCAGGTCGATGCGGCGGACGGCCGTGCCCGTGGAGAATGGACCGCCTTGAATGCTGTTTGGGGTGTCGAAGAAACGCGAGCCCAGAACTCCCGCGGGATTCGCCAGGTTCACATTGTTAAACGCGTTGCGGGCCGAAGCGCCGAATGTGAGCGTATAGCGACGGTCGGAGCCGGCGCCGCCGCCCATTTGGGGTCCGGTACCGAATACTGTGCCGCGCGGACCGCCGCGACCGCCTCCGCCGCCACCACCCCCAGGTCCACCTTGTCCCTGGTTCTGGTTGCCACCGGCACCCTTCACTTTGGGGCCGAACCCAATGGATTTGGTGAGGCGCAGATTCATAACGAAGTGGGCTTCGCCGGTCCCGTAGTTGATGGGAACCACCTTCTGACCAGCGGTTGGGAGCGCGTCGTTGAACGTGCCGAGCGGCGTGCAGTAGGTCGTCCCGGTCGCGGTGCCGGGATTGGGGCAGGTGGCGCTGGAAACAAAAACGGGACGATCGTTGAAGATGGAGTCACCGTTCAGATCGTCCGGAGTGACGATGTTAAAGGGCGTACCGGAACTGGCGATCAGAAACGGGCTCAGACGAAACGCATAGGGCAGAGCGAAGCTCCCTCCGAAGAAAAGCCGATGGCGGGTATCGAAAGTGGCGCGGCCGTAGTCTTCGCTGATGTCGTAGGAGTTCGACGCGAAGCTGCTTACTCCCCCGGTATCGCTATTGGCGTAGTTCAACGTGTAGAAGCCGAAGAGCTGAACCTTGGCGCCGACTCGCACGTTGGTGTTTACGATGAGCTGGTTCTGGGTGAAGTTTGCCTGGGAAGCGTACTGGTAGATGCGAGGGGCGCCGGAGGTCGCGGGGTTGAGGCTGAGTGAGAGCAACTGGTCGAAGCCGCGGGAATTCAGATAGGTCACGGCCAGCGTGGCTGCCTTGGTCAACTGCCGCTCAACGCTGATGGCCGACTGCATGGTGTAGGGCGCGGAGAGCAAGGGGCTGGTCTGGTAGATGGATGAAGTGCTGGCGGTGGGCCCGGCCGGAATGCAGTTAGCAATTGGGGTGGTGAGCGGTTGGTTCAGCCCAGTGAAACACGTGGGATTGTTGATGATGTATTGCTGCTGCGTGATGCCGTTGAGACGCTCGGCTTGAAGAATCTGCTGCTCCTGATAGCGGTCATAGAAAATTCCAAAACCGCCGCGGATCACGAACTTGGGTGGAGCATTCCGGCCACCGACTCCCCAGGCGAGACCGAGACGTGGCGCCAGGTCGACGTGATCGCGAATGTGGTTCTGTCCCTCATAACGCAAGCCATAGCTGAAGGTGATGTTGCTTCGAATGCGCCAGTCATCCTGGACATAGAGCCCGGCGTCGAAGACCGAAACTTCTGCGGAGGGCGAGCCCTGCGTGATGATCAATTGGGCCGCTGGAGCGGTTGTGGCGCCGCCCTGCAGGAGTTGCTGCGCATATTCGTACATGCCCGGTCCCGGCGCAGCGCTTATGCAAGCCGGGTTCGACGCATTCGTTTGCAGGGAACATAGGGACGTGAACGTGAAGATACCGTTGAAGCCCGACGTCGACTCGTTGGCGTCGCGCAAGTCGCGCAGTCGCGCTCCAAACTTGATGGTGTGGTTGCCGTGAATTATGGAAGTGTAATTCTGGAATTCATAGTGGTCCTGATGATCGGTCTGCGTGCCCGAGTTGTAGCCGCCGCCGGTAAAGGCTCCTGGAACATTGACGGTAGGAGTGACGTTGCTTGTGCTCTGCGTGTCATTTTCCCGCAGATACTGGAAGCGCGTTTCGTTGACGACTTTGGAGCCGAAGATTTGGGTATCACTGATTTGCACCGTGTGCTCGGTCGACCCGTTCTTGTAGGCCTGCGAAGCCAGGTTGAACTGGCTCTGCTCATCGTTGGTCTCGGTGTCCCGATAATATTGGTAGCGAACTGTCAGAGTGTTGTTCTTGCTGAGCGCGTAATCGAGGCGCGGCCCGATATTGGTGCGATCGTGCGGGTTGGGAAGAGTGGTGCTGAACGGGAGAAACGTATCAGGATCGATGGCATTGACTGGCGAGAGATTATTGACGTTGCGGCGCTGGCCGCTGACAAAGAAGGACGACTTCTTGTTGATCGCACCTCCGAGACTGCCGTTGAACAGAATGGAGTCGTAACTGGGCTGCGTGCCGGCGATGAAGGGATCCTGTGTATTAAAGGAAGAAGTGTTTCCATCCAGAAGAAACTGGCCGTGAAGCTTATCGGTGCCGGGTTTGGTGAAGACCTCGATGCGGCCGTAGCCGAGCTTGTCGTATTCCGACGAGAACGGATTCTGATTGACGCGGATCTCGCGGATGGATGATTTGGGAGGAAGCTCGCCGGCGGTGAAACCATCAATGTAAAGCTGGCCGCCGTTCGGTCCGGCGGAAGGGCCGGCCAGGGCCTGGAGATCGGTGAGCAATTCGTCTGGATCGTCGGGCAAAGCCTCTAATTCTTTGCCCGAGATAGTGATGGCGCCGGCGTTGTTTCCGGGATTGACGTCGACGGTGGGCGCGGTATCGGAGACCTGAACTTTCTGCTGCTCGACTTCAATCGCCATGGCTACGTTGAGACGCAGCGGCTGGTCTGTGGCGATCACCACGTTGCCGTTTTCGTAGACCGCGAATCCCTGGGCGACGACGGTCAGGGTATATTGGCCCGCGGCCAGGCCTTTGAATTCATACATGCCCTGTCCATTGGTTTGGGCAGCGATGGGCGCGGAAGAGACGGCGGCCGGAGTCAGGACCACGCTTGCGTTCGCGATGGCGGCGCCGGAGGGGTCCGTGACTTGCCCGCGCAAAGCGCCTGAGCCGGCCGGGGTTGCGGCAGTCTGGGCTGCGGGAACCTGGGCTGCGGGAGTCTGCGTTGCGGGAGTCTGGGCCGCGCCGGTCTGCGATGGCGCGAGCGGCGCGCACATCGAGAACGACACCAAGATCACTGTGAACCACAAATACTTCCGCAACTTCATCCAATATTCCATTCCGTGACGAGAATCTTCGGTACAAATCTCCGGGACAATGTTGTGTTGTGAGAGGAAGCGAATGCTATGGACCTCCGGCGTCTCCAGAGGGCGCGCTCATGCTCCAAGGCGAAAGCATCGCGGCGGTGCTGGCTCCCGGAGCGGCTTGCAGAATCGGTTCCACGCCGCTGACCAGGGTGATGACAGTCCCGACACCCGCGGTGCCCTCGGTCGAAAGAATGATCACCGCATCGCCCTTGTGCAAATCCGCCAGTGTTGCCGCGGGCGCGCGGCTGAGCATGCGCTGAATGTCCGGTGCGCCGCCGGGACGCCCGCCGCCCGCTCCACTTCCTGCCGGGCCACTGCCCGCCGGGCCGGTACCCGGAGGCGATGCTGGAGGCGCAGTTTGCCCGTTCGCCGCAGGGCCCGAACTGGACGCGGCATCCCCTGATGCGCGGCCACCCGTCCCTTTCAAACGCGTTGCAATCATCTGAGCCATCTCAGGAGTCAGATGGCGAAGCTGCGAATCCGGTGCGATCTTCACCACCACTGTTTTCTTTGCCAACAGATCGTGAACGCTGAGGGTCGATGAACTTGCATCGACCGAATTAACCGTGCCGGCAATGCCAGGAAACGATCCGGAGACAATTTCTTCGGCGGCCAGTTCGCTGCCATCGGCGCTGCGCTCGCCGCGCGCCCGTATCTGATCGCCGGGATGAATTTGCTGAAGTGTTCCGGGCTTGGCGTCGTCAAATTTCACGGAATCGGGAGCATAGCGGCGAATCACCGTGGTGCTGGAACTGTGAACGACAACGGTTTTGCTTCGTGCGGTAATGGTGACTGTTCCTGCAGCGGCGTCGACGGCACTCGCGATTCCATCCACTCCGCGCTTCTGCCAATCCTGTAGATCGTGCTGATGCCGGGCTTCGAGGTCGGAACGCGTCATGACGACCAGAGTGGAAGCGGCGAGCGAAAGGTTATCGTCGGAGGCTTTGCCCGCCACCAAAATGCGGTCGCCGACCTGGAGATCCTGCAACTGAACGGGAGTGGCGTTCTTCAGATCCTTTTCGCCGGGAGCGATGCGGACCAGCCGGGTTGCAGGCTGCACGGTGACGGTGACGTCGGGACCGGAGTCTGGCGTGAGAGTGATCGCCGTTCCGTTAATGGCTTTAACAGCGCCAACGCGCCGACTGGCGGAGGCGGCATTGGCGGGTTGGGTTTGCGCTGCAGCGGGCGACGCGTAGCAGGACGCTACGAAACAGAGGCCGGCCACGCTCGCGGCCCAGAGTGCGATCCCTGAAATTCGGTTGGCAGTTGCGCGCATACGCCTGTTACTAATTTACATGGCGCGTCGAACAAAACCCCAGGATTTACAAAGTTTTACTTCGAGATGAATAACGTGTTACACGCACGCAGTGCAGGATTGGGAAGCAATTACTCCGCAATCAGCAGGTTCTCGGCAAAAGGCCACTGCTCATCAAGCCACTGCGCCTCGCAGCGGAAGCCTGCGGTGGTGGCCATGAAGAACACTTCTTCGGCCGAGTACTTGTGGCTGCTCTCGGTCCAGATCGTTTCGCCCTCAAGAAACTCGACCTGAAGCTCGGCGGCCGGAATATTCACCGTCTGGCGGCACTTGGACCGCAAGTGCATCTCAACGCTGCGAGCTTCATGATTGATTCTTGCGACGTGCTC
>DATHOK010000323.1:0-4872 GCA_035484995.1 Verrucomicrobiia bacterium
TGGGGCACATATCGTCTGGCGCGACGACTTACAGATTCACCGCTGCTGGCTGCCGTGGCCACTCTTCTAACGCCCGGGTTTCTCGTATCTGCCAACAGCGTGATGTGCGACACGATGGCGCTGGCGCTCTGGCTTTGGGCCCTCATTTTCTGGATCGAAGGGTTTGAGCCGCAGAAACCGCGCTATCTGGCTGTTTCGGCTTTCCTGATTACTTTATGTGCGTTGACGAAGTATTTTGGAATCGCTTTGATTCCCCTGCTAGCCGCGTATTCATTGGTCCGGCAGCGGCGTCTCGGAAGCTGGGCCTGGTATCTGCTGGTGCCAATTCTCGCCCTCACGGGGTACCAGCATTGGACGAAAGCGGTCTACGGATTGCGCATGATCACGTTCGCTGCTCATATCGCTACCGGAGTTCGACAGGGAAGGCACGCTTCAATCCTGGCGAATGCTTTGGTTGATCTCAGCTTTGTCGGAGGATGCGTGCTGCCCGCGCTCACGTTTGCTCCTTTCATCTGGCCGCGCAAGAAGATTCTCGCAGTCTGCATGCTGAGCGCACTTGCGGGGTTTCTCGTTAGCACGGGCCGAATAAGTCTCGGCGAGACCTTGGGGCCGTCCGACTTTTATCGGCATTGGTTTCTTGTCGGGGTCCAACTGACGCTGTTCATTGCCGCCGGGTTCTCCGTGATGGCGCTGGCGATCGCGGACGCATGGAAACGCAGGGATGCTGACTCCTTGTTGCTGATGCTTTGGGTTTTGGGGACCTTTATTTTTACCGGCTTCGTGAATTGGACCATCAACGCACGTTCCGTGCTCCCGCTGATTCCGGCTGCTGCCATCCTGCTCGCGCGGCGCGTCGATGCCCTGCGTGCTCCGTCGATGCGCTGGCATTGGCAGCCTGCGATATTGGCCATCCCGCTAGCATTAGCAGGCGCGGTATCGCTCTGGCTCACATGGGCTGACACAAAACTCGCCGATTCGGCGCGAACCGCGGCAACACTGATCGAACAGAAGACGATCGAGCAGAAGACCCAAAGCCAGCCGGGTGCGGTCTGGTTCATGGGGCATTGGGGATTTCAATATTATATGGAATCGTTCGGTGCGCGTGCCGTCGCAGTGAATGACCCGCCGCGCCAGCCGGGGGATTATCTCGCTGTGGCAGAGAGCGCCCGTCTATTCGAGATGCGCCCGGAGTTCGTGACTTCACGCGATGTAATTGAGATCCCCGTGTCTCTCGGAATTACGACCGCCCAAAGTCAACTTGGCGCGGGTTTTTACTCTGCCGACACGGGTCCGCTGCCTTTTGCCATCGGGCCAGTCCCGCCCGAGCGCTACGAATTAATTCGCCTGGGACGGAGATTGATTCCCGCCGCGACGGTGTCATCGCCTTAAGGTGGCGAGACCGCTTTCGCCGCGCTGCCGTCCAATCCCAACTTGTCTGAGATTCCTTTTAACGCCTCGATACAGAAGGCGATGTGTTCGTCGAGGTCCATGCCCAGCGCGGCAGCGCCGTTGATGATGTCGTCGCGGTTTACTTTCCGGGCGAAGGCTTTATCCTTCATTCTTTTTCGCACTGACTTTGCGTCCACCTCGGCCAGCGACTTTCCGGGCTTGATCAAGGCAACGGCGGTGATGAATCCGGCAAGTTCGTCGCAGGCGAAGAGAGCTTTTTCCATAGCCGTGTCGCGAGGGACGCCAGTGTATTCGGCGTGAGACATGATGGCTCGGGTGATCACTTCAGGCCAACCGCGCTCCTTCAGGATTTCGTTGCCTCGATATGGGTGGTCCTCAAGGCTGGGATATCTTTCGTAGTCGAAGTCGTGGATGAGTCCGACGATGCCCCACAGGTCTTCTTTGGACAAGCCAAGTTCCGATACTCCGGAGGCTTCATCATCAAACTTGCAGGAGCAAGCGCGCATGCAGGCCTCCACCGCCAGCGCGTGTTTGCGCAAACTTTCCGACTGGGTGAACTCAGTTAGTAAACACCATGCGGTCTCACGATCGATCATGTTCTTGGCCCGGTTTCTGCGGAGTTTTGCCGCTTAGCTTTGGTTTTCGCCGGCAAGATTCACGGCTTTATGCATTTTAACCTTGACATCCACAGGCCTTGTGCCGCAGATTAGCCCTGCGGTTGGAACCTTCCCCCAAATTTCAGGTTCCTGGGTAGTAGTAAGGAGTAGCCGGCTCTGGCACTCCCACAACCCGATGGCCACGACTCTTGCCCCAGTAGATTCTAGGGAAGTCGTCCGTTGCGATCATTGCTTGCTGGTTCAATTCCGTACGGTCAATAACAATTGCCGGCGCTGCCACTCGTCCCTGGACGAGGAACCCGAGCCCGAGCCGGTGGTGATGGCGCCGCCGGTGATGATGCCCATGCCTGGCACCGGCCGTGGACACCTGAACCTGGCCACGTCGATCCGCTCACTGCGTTTGCGGAGCGGGCTGAGCCAGCGGCAACTGGCCGGACGTATGTCCGTGCCGCGGACTTACGTTTCCAAGATTGAAAACGAGAAAGCTACGCCTACGCTGTCGTCCCTGGAACGGCTGGCGCGAGCATTGGAGGTGACCGTGCCGGAACTGCTCAGTGGCGGAGAAAAGAACCGCCAGGACGAAATCAGCGAACTGATGAAAGATCAGTTCATCGCGGAGATTCTGCCGTTTGTTTCGCAACTGAACGGGATGCAGATGTCGAGTGTCCTGACTCAGCTGCGGGATTTGACGGTGAGGCCGAGAAGAACCGCGTAGTCGAAAAGATTCATGTGGGGACAGCCGTCCCTTCGGCAAGCTCAGGGCAGGCTCTCGGCTGTGCATCCGGCGAAGCCGGCTGCTGCACCTACACGACTTTATCCGGGCAACCAGCCAACTCGATACCGGGACCAATCCCTTGGTCCCGGCTTTTTTCTCGCTCGTCCTCTGGTGAATCCGAAGTAGATCGACTGACATCTATCCAGCATGAGCCTTGAAGAAGTTGGAAGTGTTTTTTCTGCGGGATCGGCCCACCCTGCCTCTGTGAATCAATCGGAGGCGAATGAATGGGGCGACGAGTCTTCGCCACGACCGGCACCTGCCTCGAGTTCCGCTGCCGATGACGATTCCTTGCTGGACGCCTATTCCCACGCGGTTACGGGCGCGGTCGGGATCGTCAGCCCCTCGGTGGTGAACATTGAAGTGCATCAGGCTGGGGGTCGCACGCGCTCCGGTGAGCCTCGCGAACGGCGGGGCGGAGGCTCGGGGTTCGTATTTACTCCGGACGGCTTGATTCTTACCAATAGCCATGTCGTGCACGACGCTAAGCGTATCGAGGTCACGCTGGCGGACGGGCGCCGAATGCCGGCAAGCTCCATCGGAGATGATCCGGCGAGCGATCTCGCTGTCGTCCGAGTGGACGAACCAGGACTGACCGCCGCTGCGCTCGGCGATTCGCAGCAGCTTCGCGTGGGACAACTTGTGGTTGCCATCGGCAACCCGTACGGGTTTCAGTCGACGGTAACGGCGGGGGTGGTGAGCGCCCTCGGGCGTTCGCTGCGGTCGTATTCAGGACGCCTGATCGATGATGTGATCCAAACCGACGCTGCGCTCAACCCGGGTAATTCGGGCGGACCGCTGGTCGATTCCACAGGGCGAGTGGTCGGGGTGAACACGGCGACTATTCTGCCGGCGCAGGGGATTTGCTTTGCCATCGGAATTAATACGGCGAAGTTTGTCGCCAGCCGCCTGCTGCGCGATGGACGCATCCGGCGCAGCTATATCGGGGTGTCGGCGCAGACCGTTCCGGTGCATCGCCGCGTGGTGCGCTTCTATGATCTGGCGAAAGAATCGGGCGCGCTGGTTCTGTCGGTCGAAGAGAATAGTCCGGCGAAGCGGGCGGGGCTGCGGGATGGCGACATCATCGTTGCTTTGGAAGGTCACGCAGTAGCAGGCGTGGACGATCTGCACCGCGTGCTGGCGGACATCCGCGCAGGAGCAACTTGCTCGCTGACGGTGCTGCGGCATACGGAGAAGCTGGAGTTGAAGATCGTGCCGGAAGAAGCAAAGTAGCGTAGCGTGGGGCGGGCACTTGCGAGCGCCGACGCCCTCCAGTCTCCCGCAGGGGCTAAAGCCGCGCCCTTTCAAAACGCTGACCTCGTGGCGCGGCTTAAGCCGTGCCCTTCCCGATCTCGTGCTTCTTCACGTCGGCCCTTGCCGGTGTGCCTTTCGCGTCATTGCAAGCCGCTTCCCCGCCGTGCTAGCCTCAATCCGAAGGGGATCACTTTGCAGGCCAAAGTTCCCGCCGGGCTGGATCGCAAAGAAACTGAAGTCTACCGGCATCTTGATCCAGAGCGGCTCCCGAAACACATCGCTATTATCATGGACGGCAACGGGCGCTGGGCGAAGCGGCGCCACATGCCGCGCGTGGCGGGGCACCGCGCCGGAGTCGCGGCGGTGCGCTCAACGGTGGAGACGGCGGCGCGCGTCGGCATTCATGCGCTCACGCTTTATGCTTTCTCCGAAGAAAACTGGAAGAAGCGTCCTAAGAGTGAAGTCGATTTTCTGATGAGCCTGTTGAGCCGCTACCTGAAAGCCGAAGTGCCCACGCTGAATGAGAACAATATCCGGCTGGAATATATCGGCCGCCAGCAGCAACTTCCGGAAGATGTGCAGGAGCGCATGGAATGGGCGCGCCAGAGTACCTCTCGCAATACCGGAACGGTGCTGACGCTGGCGCTGAACTACAGCGCGCGCAGCGAAATGGTGGACGCATTCCGCTCCATGGTGAACGCTGCTGCGCAGAACGGCGGCCTCGAACATTTGCACATTGACGAAGACACGGTGGGTCGTCATCTTTATACGCGGAACCTGCCCGATCCGGATCTGGTGGTGCGCACCTCGGGCGAG
>DATHOK010000324.1:0-13459 GCA_035484995.1 Verrucomicrobiia bacterium
GCGTAAGTTCCGCTCCGGATTGCCATTCCCGTCCCCGCGCCGCGAGGCACAGGAAGAATTGAACACCTAAGAACAGTTGCCAGTGGCCAGTTGTGAGTGGCCAGTGAAAACCAAAACCCTTGTCGTTCCGCCCCCGAGCGAACGCGGGGCGGAGGAATTTCTAGCGCTTGCTGAACTGGAACCGCTTGCGGGCGCCCTTCTGCCCGTACTTCTTGCGCTCTTTGCCGCGCGAGTCGCGCGTCACCAGGCCCTCGGACTTGAGCTTGCCGCGCAGTTCCGCGTTGAATTGCATCAAAGCGCGCGCGATACCGAGCTTGACTGCATCGGCCTGCCCACGCACCCCGCCACCCAGCACGCTGGCGACGATGTTGAACGAAACCGCTGTATCCGTGGACGCCAGCGGCGCTTTCGCGGCCGAGCGTTGCGCCGGAGTCACGAAATACTCTTCGAACTCACGTCCGTTTACCTTGAAGTCGCCGCTGCCCGGACGCAAATAAACCCGAGCAATCGCCCGCTTCCGCCGCCCCGTTCCGTAGTACTGAACCAGTTCTGCCATTTAGCTTCCAGCTCCTAATTTTGTTGTCATCCTGAGCGCAGCCGCTTTTCACGCGGAGCGAAGGATCTCAGTCTTCTCGGACCTCGCCCCAATTGCTCCGGGCCCTACGCCCTAACTTCCAATTTCAAATCCTGCGGCTTCTGCGCCTCGTGCGGATGCTTGTCGCCCTTGTAAACGTTCAGCTTCGACAGCATGTGCGCAGCCAGCTTGTTCTTCGGCAACATGCGCCGCACCGCGTCTTCAATAATCTTCTCTGGCTTGCGCGCCAAACGCTTGCGGTAGTCTTCAGTGCGCAGGCCGCCCGGATAGCCGGTGTAATGGTGATACTGCTTCTGCTCCGACTTCATCCCGGTCGTTCGAATCTTCTCGGCGTTCACCACGATCACATGATCGCCAGTATCGAGAAAGGGCGTGTACTGCGGATTTTCCTTGCCCATTAAGATGCGCGCCACCTGCGAGGCCAGGCGCCCGAGCGTCTGCCCCTCCGCATCCACGACGTACCACTTGCGCACAATTTCCCCCGGTTTGGGGAAATAGGTAGACATTGAAACTCTCCCAGAATGAAAAAATGCGAAACGCGATTGAATATTACAAAGAAGACCGCTCTTTGATTCCCCGGCGAGGACGCCAGACCATCAGGCGGGCAACCGCGAGACTTCCCAAAGTCTTTAAGATACCGGAGCCTGCAAGGAATTGTCAACGCAGAGTTAACAAAGGTGATGCCCTGGCGGAATCAGAGGAATCCACATGCTTTACTCGTACGCGAGCGCCTCGATCGGATCTTTCCCCGCCGCCTTAAACGCCGGATAAAGCGCCCCGACGATTGCCCCCAACACGGCCACCAGCATAGCCCGCAGCACCCAGTCTCCGGTTACCACAACCTGCACCAGCGGAAAACGATGCCGAATGGCCCAGCTCGCGGCAAAGCTGAACCCAATCCCGACGACGATACCGACCACCGCAAGCAATCCAGTCTCCCGCAGAACCGCGCTGACAATGTAGAACTTCGACGCGCCCATCGCCTTCAATATCCCGACCTCGCGCGTGCGCTCCATCACCGCCGCGTACATCGATTGGAAGATCACAAGAAATCCGATGATCACGCTGACCCCAATCACCACGTCAATGAATGGCTGGAAGCCAGGTAGATGACTGGGCGTCATCATGCTCAGGTACTCCTCGGTCGATTGCACGGAATACTTCTCCATGCCGGGAATACTTTTTACCTCTTTCACGACCGCATCCGCGTTTGTGGGGTCGTCGAGCTTCAGATAAAAGACCGACGCCTTATCCTTCGCACCGATCAGATCCTGGAGAGATGCCATCGGCAGGAACTTCCGTGCGCCCCGGCCATTCTCAACGATTCCCGCTACACGAAAGTCGTGGTTCAGGACTTCCATCGTGTCCCCAACCCTCACGTGCTTCTGGCGTGCTATGTAATCATCCACCAGCATCTCATTCGGCTCGCGGAACGGGCCACCCTGCACATACTGAAATGGCCCGCCTAAAGCTTCGAAGGTGGGCAAATCGATTCCGTCAATCACTTCCAAAGCACCTGCGGTAGAAAGCTGCCAGATCACGGGGCTCACCACTGTGACGTGGGGCAGTGTGCGTAGGATATCGGCCACTTTTACAGGAACGGGGGCACCGCTGATGGTAGCGAAGTTCGAAGATCCAGGTGGCTGCACAATTACATCCGCGCCAATGCCTGCAGTCCGGGTTCTAGAGTCGTTCATGATGCCGTAGGCAAGGCCGGCGATCAGCAAAATCAACGCCACTTCCAGCGCCACAGCCACAATGCTGATCAGCGACCGGATCGGTCGATGCACCAGGTTGGCGACAATCATTTTGTTCATCATGCTCGAAAGTCGAATGTTTCGACGGCCCAAACTCGACCGCTCGCCACCAACTCGACGGCTTGTCATCCCAAGCGAAGGATCTTGGTACTCGCCTACAGCCTGTGGCTCGAGATGACAGTGCGTGAAATATTAATTGCTGTTTGATGGCGGCGCCATTGCGCTCGACTGCGGCTGCGGCCTATCAAGATGCACCACCTCCGCCCCGGGCGGCTGCTCCAGCGCAAACTGGTCGTCCCTCAGTGGCTTGTTCATCTCCAGCTTCAACATATTGAGGGTGATGTCGTACTCCTCTTGGGGCCGGGAAATTTCGATGCGCGAGGGAAAGCTGACGCCATCGTTGTCTTTGTAGTTCGCGTAGCGGGCGTCAGTTATCAGGTTGCCCTGCTTGTCGTAAATGTACTGGCGATGTGGCTTGAGGTCGATACGGCTGAAGACAATCTTGCGCGCCAGTCTCCACCCTTGATCGTCTTTTCGAATCACGACCAGTTCGTAGTCATCCTGCAGAACCCGGTGACCCTTGTTGTCGTGAAGAATCTCCTCGCCATTCTCCAGCACGGCGATTTCACGCTCTGGATCAACGGGCCGGATCAGCAGCGCGTCGTAGATATCTTGTGGCCGGATGCTTTCCATGGGCTGGTCCGCGTTATGCGTTTGCGTGTCATTCCGCCCCGTTACAAAACGGTTCTTTGGCGGGATCCACAGCTTGAACTCCTGCCCATTGCTTACCATGTCGAAGGCAGTCGTCCGCACGATCGGGAGCAATCCGATCATGTGCAGCATCGCAGGCTTGCGTGCCAGCACGTAGCCGCGAATCTCTTTGTAGTCGGTTTGATGACCTTTTTTCGCGCCACCAACGGACGTATCTATATCCACCGTCGCCTTCAGCGACTGGATCTTCTCCGCCTGCTGATTGATTCCATCAATGAGCCCCGACTGGGTCGCTTCCTGAAGCGGCGCCTTGGAGTACGTTTCCTCCACCGGCCGCGTCCGGAACAAACAACCCGTGGTGGGTAGCACCGCAAGAAACAAAGCCAAGGCCCAAAAGGACGAAGTACGTCTCATGAAAGATCAGATGACTCCCAGAACATTTGAGTATACCCCGGCGAAAAGGGTGCAAAATCCGCAGGGACCCCAAACTCGCCAATAGTAGGCCGCGGAACCTCGAACGCGTTCCCTGAACGCAACATCTTACTAAAGTCAGCTACTCAGGCCCTCCCCTATCAACTAAACTGTCGCCATCGTGCGTAAGATTTTGGCGCTCATCTTCGTCGGGGTGTTCGCGTTTGCCGGTTGGTTCGCCTGGGCTCTGCTGACTCCAGTTGAGCCTGCTGGGAAAACTTTTGTGATGCTGCGCCCAGGCTATTCCACCCACCGCATCGCCGCTGAGCTAAAGTCCGCCGGAGTGATTCGCAGCGAGAAAGCATTCATCCTCTGGCACTACTTCCACCGGCACCGCACGCTCAAGGCGGGAGAATATCTTTTCGAGACGCCGGCAAGCATCATCGACCTCCAAAAGCGCCTCCGCCGCGGTGACGTTTATTACCGCACCGTGATCGTTCCCGAAGGCTTCACCATCTTCGACATCGCTGGCGCCGTCGAAGCCGCGGGCCTCGGCCCCGCGGACGATTTCCTGAAAGTGGCGCAATCCGATACGGCCCTGATCGCCGATATCGCGCCCGACGCGCCTTCTCTCGAGGGCTATCTTTTTCCCGACACCTACGAGTTCAGTCGCATGCAAACCATGCACGACATGGCCGCGGCGATGGTCAGGCAGTTCCGGCAGGTCGCACGTCAGATTGGACTAATCGATGCACCGCAGGGCGAAGCCTCATCGGCAAATTCGGCTAACATCCAGATCCAGGCCGGCACCGGTTTTCGCGATCCGAACGCCGCTCCAGCCGAAATCGAGCGCATCGTGATCATGGCCTCGATCATCGAGAAGGAAACCGCTGTCGGCGAGGAGCGTCCGCTCGTGGCCAGCGTTTACTACAACCGCCTAGAAAAGAAGATTGCGCTCGACGCCGACCCCAGCATCATTTACGCCGAACTCCTAGCCGGGACCTACACCGGCGCACTCCATCACGACGACATGCGCTTCGACTCGTCCTATAACACTTACAAGCACTCCGGACTTCCACCGGGCCCGATCGGCAACCCCGGCAAAAGCGCTCTCGAAGCAGCCATGCATCCGGCCCAAAGCGACTACTACTATTTTGTCGCCGACGCAGAAGGCCACCACCGCTTCGCGCGCACTATGGAAGAACACAATAGGAATGTTGACGCCTATCGCCGCGCTATGCGCGGAAAGTAACCTGCGCGGCGAAAACGTTCGGTGGCGACTGTCCTGCACACTGCTGCGATGCTCCGAATACGAACACCGTAGTACAATTCACACCTCAAGTCGCCTGACCCTGGCGATCCTGCACTGGAGGCCACATGGCAGCGCCGCCGACTCTTACCTCGAACCAGACGCCGCCGGCGCCAGTGATCGGGTCGCCCGGTGCCATGTCGACTCGCCTCACTTCTCTAGATCTGTTCCGCGGAGCCACGATTGCAGCCATGATCCTGGTCAATAATCCCGGAAATGACCACGCCTATTGGCCCTTGGAACATGCCGAGTGGAACGGCTGGACTCCCACTGATCTCATCTTCCCGTTCTTTCTGTTTATCGTCGGAGTCTCGCTGGTGTTCTCCTCCGAATCCCGACTCAGTAAAGGCGATTCGAGAACCTCGCTCTTGCGCCATACTTTCCGGCGCGCCGTCATGATCTTTGCCATCGGATTGGGGCTGAACTGGCTTGTGGCGTTGGCTTCAGGTAGCGGGCTTCGTATACCCGGAGTACTGCAGCGCATCGGCATCTGCTACCTTGCGGCGTCCATCCTTTACCTATACGTACGACCGCGAACCAGGGCGTTGATCGTTGCGGCCCTGCTGATCGGCTATTGGATCCTCATGCGCTTCGTCCCCGTACCGGGCTTAGGAGTTCCCGGTCGAGACGTACCGTTCCTTCACCCCGACGCGAACCTGGGGGCGTATCTGGATCGCAAGTTCTTGATTCATCTTTGGGGAACCGGTACCCGTCTCTACGAGATCACCAGGGACCCTGAGGGATTTTTGAGCACGCTGCCGGCAATTGCGACCGCGCTGCTGGGAGTCTTTACCGCCGAATGGCTGCGATCCGAACGCAAGCCTCAAAACAAGGCCCTCGGCATGTTGGTCTTTGGTGTGATTGGCCTGGTTCTTGGCAAGACCTGGGGAATATGGTTCCCGATCAACAAGAAACTCTGGACCAGTTCCTTCGTGCTCTTTACCGCCGGGTTCGCCCTGGTCTGCCTTGCTCTTTGCTATTGGGCCACCGATATCAAACGCTGGCGCGGAGCCTGGACCAGGCCCTTCCTTATCTTCGGAAGAAACGCGATCACAGCCTACGTAATTGCCGATCTCTTCGCTATGCTGCTATACGCATTCAACAAACGGGTAAACGGCCAGATGATGAATGCACAGCAACTCATCTTTCAGCGCTTCTTTGCGCCGCTGGGAAGTCCGAGCTTCAGCTCGCTCCTGTTTTCTCTGTCTTTCGTCCTGTTGTGTCTGCTACCGATCTGGCTCATGGATCGCAAGAAGATATTCCTGAAAATCTGAATAGCATGGAGTCAGCGGTTGTTCCGACCCTCCATCCAGCCCTGCAGGATTAGAACCGCGGCCATCCTGTCCACCGCCTTGGCCCGTTTTTCGATCGACAGCTCAGTCTCTCGCAACAGCCGGTTCGCTTCTGCCGAGGTCAGCCGCTCGTCCCACAAGTGCACCGGGAGCCGGAATCGCTTCCGCAGTTCTTCGGCAAACCCCTGCATTTTTTCGGATTGTGTGCCTTCAATGCCACTCATCCGCAAGGGGAGGCCCACCACGATCGCCCGCACGGCGTAATCCCGAATCACCTGTTCCAGAGCCGCCAGATCGTGTCGCTTGTTCCGGCGCTGCAGGGTCTCCAAACCTTGCGCTGTGATTCCAAGTGGATCCGATACCGCGATGCCAATCCGCTTGGACCCCACATCTAGCCCCAGGATTCGCCCGGTCGGCCCGTCGGATTTTCCCTTTTCGGAACTCACGCCGCGATTATAGGCTCTACCCTCCAACGTTCCCCGCAAGGCATCCAGGGTGCTCTGAACGCGAGGCAGGGCTCAACTTGTAACCCACACAATGTCAGCAACTTACAACCTCGTTCTTCTCAGAATTGGGTCCCCGGGACCCCGGTCCCGAAGGTATTTCACGACCCCTAACTTGCGCGAATCTTGCCTTTCGGCCTGCTTCGGCGTAGTCTGCTCATAGTAGTAACAACGCTTCTCCCCACTAGACCCTAACTCCTTCCCGGGTGCCTTTTATGAGTGGTGCGGACCTGAATTTTCACATCGGCGACAAGGTCGTCTACCCCAACCACGGGGTGGGTGTCATCGAACAAATCAGCAGCCGCTCCATCGGGGCCACGGTGGAAAAGTTCTATCTTCTCAACATTAAAGCCAGCAGTCTCAAGGTCATGGTGCCCTGCAACAATGTGGGGAGCGTGGGCATTCGCCGCGTGGTGCGCAACGGCGAGGTGCAGAAAATCCTTGACTTCCTCGCCATTTCCGACGACCTCAGCACCGCCGATTGGAAAGATCGGTTCAAGGAAAATTCCGACCGCATGCGCACCGGCTCGCTGTTCGAGGTCGCCGGGGTCCTGAAGAGCCTGATCGCCCTCCACCAATCCAAACCTTTATCCTTCCGCGAAAAAAAGATGCTGGAACGGGCCCGGTATTTGCTCGTAAGCGAACTCGCCATGTCCCGCAACTGCGAAGAAACCAAGATCGAGGAACTCCTCGCCCTGGCCCTGGCCAAGTGCAAACTCCGCTTCCCGGAAGCCTCCGAATTCGAGGCCTGATTCAAGTCGCTGCGGCGTCGAGTGATTGGCTGGATTTACTGACTCGACGCGGACGTGACACCGCTATTCTTGATCGAGCCCTCCTTTAGCAAATCGGTCTTGATTTCAACATTCTGATTGGCCAGCGGTTTGACCTCCGTCTCAAAAGCCTGATAGCCGGGTAGCGCTATCTTGATGCGATGCGCGCCCGGTGCAACCAGCAGCCCTCGACCCACCCCTTCAAATTCACCCACGTGTCCTACGAAAAGATTGTCCAGGAAAACAGCCGCCCTCGAAGGGTTCACCGAAATCTTCAATGTAGCCATCGCTGCGGGCAGGGGCCCCGTCGGGGCCTTCTCCATGGCCACATGGACTACCTGCTTCTCTCCGGGCTCGACACGAATATGTTGCGTGAAGTCCTGGTATCCGTCCTGCCGCACGCTAATTATGTGCTCGCCGGGGAGAAGAAGAACCTTCTTCGATCCCTTGAGTTCGGCCAGGTATCCGACGTATCCTCCGTCGACCCACACCCCGGAAGTCTTTTCAACATGGGATTTTCCTTCGAATTGGATCTCTCCCATCACAGCATTTTCGCCATACATCGAAGCGGAAAGAAGCCAAGGCGCAACCATCAGACATAGCCACAGCAGCGGACCCGCCCGTCGCAATGCTCTTTTCATACTGGCCTCCAGGGACTCGAAATATGACTCGAAAATACTCACGCTATGCGTCGCTCACGACGCTCTCCTTCTTGCAACCCTCCACCGCGACTCGTGACAGCCTTGCTACCTTCCAGTCTGAATCTTTCTCTAGGATTGAAGATAAGCGCCAAAACCGACCCGATTCCCAGACCAGCCAGGAAGAAGGTAATCGCAGAAGCTAAGTCGTATTCATTTTTCATGCGTCGCACCTTTCTGCCGCGCTCTAGAAAAAAGAAGCGCGGACCACTCCTGCGACTGCAAGAACCGTGCCAATTTATTGAAACCCTTTGTTTTCCGGTCGATGCGTCACTTGGGGGCATCCCGAGCGCGAAATTTCGACTCCTTCACTCGCCAAAAGTCACCGCTCGCACGCATCGAGCAAACACCCGACATGCTCGGGATACAACAGCAGAGCGAGCAAAGGGCGCACGGCGCGCACCTCGAGCCGCGGGGGCCGCGGCGTTTCGATTTGGAGACTTACTTTGCGAAACGAGCCGGAGTCGAGGCCCGGATAGTAGGTAGAAGGAAGAAAAGTGAAGGAGATATGGGCTGTCGGCCCAGTTTCAGAGGCTCTTCTCTCAGATGCTATTCAGAACAATCAATTTCTGCCATCCCGTTCGATTCATGCGGACTCGCTCGCCCGTTGATAACAGGACCCATCCCTCGGCTCGGCCATCGCGATGAATCTCGCGTACGTGGTCGATATTGACAATCGCCGATCGATGCAGCCGCACGAACTTGCCAGGGTCCAGCTTGGCACTGAGCGCTTTTATGCTTTCCCGGAGCAAATGTTTCTTGCCACCCGCGTGCAGGCACACGTAGTAGTCCGCTGCTTCGATCCACTCGATCTCGCTTACGGACACAACCAAATCCTTGTTCCCATTCTTCGCGAGAAGCCGCTCTGGATAACTCGGCCTCGCCGTAGGCCCCTGCAGAGCTTCGAGGACGGAATAGATTTCCTGGCGTGCGGCAAAGGTTTCCTGCAGCCGGACAATTTCTTTTACTCGCGACACGGCCTCTTCGAGGTGCCGCCTCTCCACTGGCTTTACAAGATAGTGCAAGGCATGCGCGGCAAAGGCGTCCACTGCAAATTCGCTGTGAGCGGTTACGAACACGGTCAGGGGCATGTTGCGCAAGCCGACGCCGTCGATCACATCGAAACCGCTGCTGCCGGGCATCTGAATATCGAGAAAAAGCAAATCAATCTTAGTTTCCTTCAGCGTGGCAACTACCTCATTGCCGTTCCTACACTCTCCGGCGATTTCTATTTCTGGGTACGGCGCGAGCAACTGCTTCAGCCGCTCTCTGGCTAAAGGCTCGTCGTCGGCAATTAACGTTCTCAACTTCACGGGGATTTCCGCTCGTAAGGGATGGTGATCAGAACCTCGAAGCCACCGGACGTAGGCTGGCTGGCGCGAAACTCAAAGTCATCTTGATAGAAATGAACGAGCCTTTCCCTGGTGTTGCTCAGGCCTATCCCAAAGCCGGGTTGTGACCTTCCGTTCAATCCCAGCCCGTTGTCGCGCACTTCCAATTGCATGTGAGTTCCAACTCGCTTGGCTGAAGTCTGGATGCAACCATCGTTTTCGCACTGCGCGATGCCGTGCCGAATGGCATTCTCTATGATTGGTTGCAGCAGAAAGCAAGGAACCAGTCCATCCAGCGCATTGGGATCGAGATTCATATCGACCCGAAGCCGGTCGGCGAAACGCACCCGTTCAATGGCGAGATAGCTCTCCACAATCTCCAGTTCCTGAGCCAGCGGAATCTTGCTGGGAGTGTTTCTCTTCAACCCGGTCTTGAGGATGGTATTCAGGTGCTCCAGGGTGTCGAGGGCCTCCTGCTTGCGGTCGAGATCCATCAACGCCGCTACAGCATTCAGAGCATTGAACAGGAAGTGCGGCTCCAGTTGCATCTGCAAGGCGCGCAAATGCGCGCTCGAAAGCTGGCGCTCCAGCTGCAGTGACCGCATCGCGTCCCGTTGCGCGGCGAGTTGCGTGTGTAGCGCTGCGCAGGCGAACCACACTAGCCCATAAGTCAGAAACTCAACACCGATGCGGCCCAGGTTAAAGAAGGACAGTTGGCCATACACTTCTCTCTGCGCATCAGATCCCACGTGCGCGATCCAGTGCGCCGTAACCTGCAAAGTCGCCAGATGCAGCACAGCCACAAGAGCCGCGGCGACTAACTGCACACCCGCATTGATGGCAGACACCTTCAGAACCGCCGGCCAGCGTTTACCGGCTCGCCATAAAACCTCAGCCACGCCCGCCCACCACAGCCATAAAACCGCCCCATAAATTAGCGCCCGAAACCAGGACGCCAGCGAGAACGAGCATTCAACCGTTGTAGCCAACGCCAGCACACCGGCGATAGCGATCGGGATGACTCCAGCTTGCGGGAAAAGGCCGGGACCGGCCGGTTTAGCCGCCGGCGTGGCCTCAAAGGGTCTCTGAACTTCACCAGACACAGGATCCCTCCTAGCGAAAAGCCGCCACGTTAATCGTACAGCCGACACATTGGCTTCGATAAAAATCTTTCTCAGCCTGCGCTGCCGCCGCCCGCCATTGCGCCGCCTGTTCCCTCAATCCAGCTTGATCCAGAACCGCGGCATAAGCCATCTGCGCCGTAAAATATCTGGGATTCTTGCGGCCCAATGCCTGCTCCATGATGCCAAGCCCGTCCCGCATGTCGCCGAGCGCCTTCTCGATGTCGCCAGACTGGGCATAGGCCTTGCCGCGGAGCATATAGTCCCACCCGGTCTTCCAATGTCCTTCGCCGTAGATACGTTTGCAAAGTTCCAGTGAGCGTTGATAACCTGCGACCGCCGCGGAAGAGTGCCCCTCGGCTCGCTGCAGCCATGCCTGTGTCTCATAGATGAAGGCCAAATCGTCATCGATCAGGTCGTGAGTCAATTTCATTTCCTCGGCTACGCTCTGCAACTCTTTCTTGGCGTCGGCGACCCGGTTTTGCGCAAGTGCCAACCCCGCAAGGTAGGTAAGAGATCGGGCAATGCCCGCGTGATCGCCTGATGGCTGGAGTAGTTCGAGTGCCTTCCTCCACATCTTCTCCGCCACCGCCCTTTGCCCGCTGTCGTTATAAAGCTCCCCGTAGTTCTGCAGGGCCGCAGCATAATCAGCAACGAATCGCGGTTCCTGGCCAAAAATCTGAAGCGAACGCTCGAAAGCATTCTGTGCCTCCAACAATTTTCCCTGCTGCGTATAGACCACGCCAAGCACGTTCCAGGCTCTCCCAAGTTCGGCGCCGCTCACGCGGCCGGAGTCGGCAAGGTCCTTGGCTATCGCGACGGCTTTGTCAAACTGCCCCTGTTTTTCAAAGACGTAAGCCTCGTGCAGCGGTTCCTGCGCCCAAAGCTGAGCCGCCGCCAACACCACCGTGAGCAGAACTTTCTCGATCGGCTTCATGCCCTCAGAATGGACATGAAGCCCGAGTCGATCCACTCAAATTCCGCCAGCCTGGACATTCCTGCAGGGAGCGCCAGACTCTCTGCCGGGAAACTCCGCTTAGACCCGGCAGATTCCCAACAGGTTTATAATCTTGAGAGCGGTACCCCACGCATGACTGATCAGCTCCGAAAGAAACTGCAGGAAGAAGTCGATGCGCTCGAGCACGAACTGGTCCACGAGCTGCCCAAGGAGATCAAGCGGGCCGCGGCTCTCGGCGACCTCAGCGAGAACGCCGAGTATCACATGGCCAAGCAGCGCCAGGAGTTCGTCAAGGCCCGCTTCCGCCAGCTCGGCAAACGCCTCGCCGATCTTTCGCTGACCAACATGAACAACATCCCCAAGGACAAAGTGGGGCTGGGTTCCACCGTCAAGGTCTTCGACAGCTCGAAGAATGAAGAGATCGAATACAAGCTGGTGACGAGCGAAGAGTCCGATGTGGGCGCGGGAAAAATTTCGACCACGTCGCCCATCGGACGCGCTCTGCTCAATAAAAAGGTTGGAGACGAGGCGACCGTCATCACGCCGAACGGCAAGCGCGAACTGGAAATCCTGAGCCTGATCACCATCCACGACGAGACCGAGTCCGAGAAGGCGGGCGACTGATGTCTGCCTCATGGACCAGCGCCTTCGGACGGGCCTGCGGCGTGTTGCTCGATACCATCGTGCGCTGGCTCGCGCTCTCGCGCATCAACCCCAATGTGCTGACCTTCATGGGGCTGGTGGTGAATACTTGGGCTGCGATTTTGTTTGGTTCTGCCACAGCTCTGACCCAGCGCCGATTGTTCTTCTACGCGGGTCTGGTCATCATCGGCTCAGGATTCTTCGATCTGGTCGATGGCGCAGTGGCCCGCGCTAACAACCGCGTCACGCGATTCGGAGCGTTCTTCGATTCGGTAGTCGACCGCTACAGTGACGCCTCGCAGTTCCTTGGCCTGCTGATCTTCTACGCGCGCGGAGACCGCTTCTTCTATGTTGTGCTGACGGCGTTCGTCATGGTGAGCGCCATCATGGTGAGCTACACGCGCGCCCGCGCTGAATCGCTGATTGGGTCCTGCCGCGTGGGCTTCATGGAACGCCCCGAGCGGCTGGTGCTGGTAATTATCGGCGCCCTGTTTAACTGCATGGCGCCGGTGCTGTGGGTGATCGCAGTGCTGTCGACCCTTACTGTGATTCACCGCATGCGCTACACCTGGACTCGGACGCAGGACGCCCCGCCCGCCTCGGCCAAGGCGGGGCAGGCAGCGTAACCCGCCCGTCCTGTTTCGTGACCTCTTTGCAGTGCTAGACTATTCGGTCATTTCACTTCCTTCTGAGAAAATTCTTGCCTACTGATCCCGTACTCGTGGTGCACGGCGGCGCTTGGGCCATGCCTGACAACATGGTGGAGGCGCATCTGCGCGGCGTCCGCAATGCCCTGGCGTCTGGCTGGCAGGTGCTGGAGCGTGGCGGAGCGGCGCTGGATGCCGTTGAGGCAGCCGTGGTCATCATGGAAGATGACGAGACCTTCGATGCCGGCCGGGGGAGTTTTCTGAATCGCGATGGCAAGGTGCAACTGGATGCGCTGATCATGGACGGCGCAACTTTGCGGGCCGGCGGTGTAGGGTGCGTGGAGCGGGTGCGGAATCCGATTCGCGCGTCGCGGAAGATTTTGAGTGAGAGTCCGCATGTGTATTTTGTGGGTGAAGGGGCGGAGCAGTTCGCGGCCGAGCACGGCGTCGAGTTGTGCAGGAACGAAGAGCTAATCATCCCTCGTGAGGTCGAGCGCCTGCGCGAGTATCAACGGGAAGCAAAAGCACCAGCACCGGGAAGCGAGATGTTTGCGCCTGAGATTTCGCACGACACCGTAGGGGCTGTGGCACTAGACCGCGCTGGCAACATCGCCGCCGCGACTTCGACCGGAGGCACTTTGAACAAAGCTCCGGGACGGCTCGGTGATTCGTCGCTGATCGGGTGCGGTTGCTATGCGGACAATATGAGCGCAG
>DATHOK010000325.1:0-19792 GCA_035484995.1 Verrucomicrobiia bacterium
GTCAAGCGCCGCTATGCCCCAGAGCTGCAGCCAACCGAGGATGGCTGGTGGCCGACCGAGCGCAAGTAAATATATCCGTCACGAGCCCCTCACTCCCTACCCACCCCCAGCGCATCCGCCACCCTGTTGATGTAATTAAACCAAGACGCAATCAAAGTAATCTGCAATATCCCGCGATCGTCAAACCCGGCAGCCCGCAACCCCTCAATATCATCCTTCCAAACCTTCGTGGCGTCCTTGGTCAGCTTGACCACATAATCCACCATCACCCGCTCCTGCGGCGTGATAGGCGCAGTCGTGTAATCCTTCTCCAGCGCCTCGACCAGCTCTTTATCCAGCGTCACCCTACGCAGAAACTCTGCGTGTGACTCAATTCAATACCTGCACCGGTTGGTCACTGAGACCATCGTGGTAATGATTTCGTGCTGCCGCCGGCTCAGCGGCAGCTCCGGCGACATCAGCGCCCCGAACGTGGCAAACGAATGATAAAGCGCCTCCGGAATCAGCGTGTGCGCCCCCACAATCGACGACCCGCCCGACTCATCCGGATGCACCGGTTCGAAGTACTCCTTGGGATACATCCCCTTCTGCCCATCTACCGCCTGCCGCAGCCTCTCATCCGCCTCTGACATCGGTATGGTTCGAATCCAGGTCATAATCGCAATCACCCTTCCTTTAGCCTTCACTCACATTTTGACAGGCGCGGCTTCCATCCGCGCTGCGGAGACCATAAAAGCCACGGGGCTTTAGCCGCCGAGCGAGTCGTCCAATCTCGCATCGGAAGAGTAACTCTTTGCTGAGCACCTCCACATACCAGCTTTGTACTAGACGCCCGCCATCCTCTTATATAGGGGCGAGGCTCCAATCCGCGGGTACCCGCAATTGATTCCCTTGGTAACCCTTTCGTACACTCCCTTTCGGTAACCCTTGGTAACCATGCGGTTCCCCCCGTCCAGCCGTACAATTGCCCTTGTCCGACCGGCCATCTCGAAAGAGGAGTTTGGCCATGTGACTTTTCCCCGGGCAGCGCTCCGAGGAGCGGTGTCAGTTTCCAGGTGTGAAGGTTTTCGAGAGCAAATGTTTCTCGGTTATAAGTTTCTCGACTGTATGTTTGTAAGTTAGACCAGGTTCTGGGGCTCGTACACATATGGCGTTCGGTTTCGGTTTCAACAAACAGAAGGTTCTCAGCGCTGCGGAGAAGTATGTCCAGCAGGGCAAGATGCAGAACGCCATTGCTGAGTACGAGAAGGTTCTCAAAGCAGATCCCAAGGATCTCACGGTCACCAACACCGTCGGCGATCTCTACTCCCGCCTCGGGGAAGCCAGCAAAGCTACCGAATGCTTCAAAGCTGTAGGCGATGCCTATGCCAACCAGGGTTTCACGGTTAAGGCGATCGCTATGTATAAAAAGATCAGCAAGCTCCAGCCCTCACTCGAGAGCGTGCTGAAGCTCGCCGAACTCTACACCCAGCAGGGACTCTTCAACGATGCCCGCGCCCAGTACCTGCAGGTCGCGGAAGAATTCCTGAAGTCCGGTGAGTTGGACAACGCCGTCCGCATCTTCCAGAAGATTCTGGAAATGGATCCGGAAAACACGACCATGCGCATCCGTCTGGCGGAAGTTTATGTCCGCCTGGGCAAGAAAAACGAAGCCTGGCAGATATTCTCCGCTGCTGCCGAGACTTTGCGTTCCAAGGGCTCGCTGCCTGCCGCCGAAGAAGTTCTACAGCGCATGCTTACCCTCGATCCCGGCAACGGCTATGCGCTCCTTATGCAGGGCCGCAATCTGCTCGAGGCTGGCGACGCCGAGGCCGCCATCGAATCGTTGCAGAAAGTCTCCGACCTCGATTCCAATCCCGATGGCCTCCGCGATCTGCTCAAGGCTTACCTGAAGACCGGCCGGCTCTCCGATGCGGGAACTCTGGCCAGCAAGCTCCTGACTGTCCACAATGACCTGGCCTCCATCTCTACCTTCGCCGATGCTCTCATGCAGGCCGGCCAGTTCGAGAATGCGCTCCAGGTTTACGACCAGCATGCCGAGCGCCTGCTGGCCGAAAATTCGGAAAAAGTTCTAAAGAACCTGCATTCCATCATCGGGCACGTGCGCGACAATCCCGCTTCGCTCGAAAAACTTCTCGATCTGTTCCACAAGGCAGGAGACAACTCTCATACGACCGAAGTCATCGAGCTCCTGGCGCACGCCTCGGTTCAGTCCGGCGACCTGCCCCGCGCTCGTGATCTCTATCAGAAGTTAACCACCATGGAGCCTGGCAATCCCCTGCACATGAGCAATTACCAGCAGGTAGCCAGCCAGATCAGCGGAGATTCCGGCGCCACCCTCATTTCTCCGGAGGAAGCCACCGTCATCGTCGACGAACTGGAAGCCACTTCTCCCTCCATCCATCAGCACTATTCCGATGCCGTCGCCCTCGCGGTTCGCTCCGCGCTCACCGACGCGGAACTTTTCATTTCCTACAACATGCCCGCCAAGGCGATGGGGCCGCTTCTGTCAGCCTTGCCTCAGGCGCCCACTGACTTGCGACTGAACCAGCGTCTGGCCTCTCTGCACACCCGGGCCGGGCGTTTCGCTGAGGCCGGCGTCTGCTGCCGCACTTTGCAGGACGTCTACTCCGAGGCCGGATATCCGGAAGAGGCTACCCGTTACGGCGAACTCGCCGACCGCTACCAGGAGCGCTCCGGCGTTGCGCTGCTCACTGATTCCGTCGCAGAAGACGTCTCTACTGAAACCCAGGAGGAAATTTCCGCCCCGGAAGCGGCCTCGGCTGCCTGGCCTGCAGCTGCGCCGCAGCCCGTTGAAGATGCGGAGTTCGCGATTGTCAGCGATACGGAACAGGGTCAAGCCGACACTCAGGAAGAAGTGCAAGAGGAAGTTCCCGAAGAAGTTCAAGAGCAGGCTCAAGAAGATCAGGTCTCAGCCGTCGCCGAATCTGCCGTTCCCGCCGAGATCGATCTGTCCTCCGAGTGGGACGACTCCGTCGTCGTCGAAGCCGACGCTCCGGCTGCCGAAGCCGCCGACGCCGAAATCACCGATGCAGTTGGCGCACATGAGCTGCCTGCCGATGAGGTCGACGAGGCCAAAGCTGCAGAGACCGTCGAAGAGATCCGCTTCTATCTCGAGCATGGCATGCCCGAGCAAGCATCTACGGCCTTCGAGAAACTTCAGACAGTCACCAACAACGAAGCCATCTTGTCGGCCATGGAAGCTCAAATCCAGGCCGCCTCACAACCCGCGCGCGCAGCAGAAGAACCTGCAGCACAAGAAGAAGTAGCTGCCGTAGAAGCTGCTACTGAAATTACCGTCGACGAGCCTTCCGAAGAAATCACGATTGAAGAAGCTCCAGTTGTCGAAGAACCTCCGGCGGTCGTCGAAGAAGCCCCGCCTGCGCCGCCGGTTCCCGCAGCGAAACGAGCCGCTCCGCCCGTGTGGCACGCCAAGCCTGCCGCTCCCAAGCCAGTCGCGGCCGAACCTCCCGTGGCAGCTCCGCCCGTAGCGCCGCCGCCAGCAGTCCTTCAGGAGTTCGTCTCCGATTTAGAATCTTCGCTGGGGGATAGTTTCCTTCCCGGAACCATTTCCCATGAAGCCGAGCCCGCAGCCGAGCATGCCTCCCACGCCAAACAAGAACTCGAGCCGATCGGAAACGCCGCTCCCACTTCCTTCGGCGTGCCTGAAGCTGAGCCCATGGGCGAGTTTGTAGCCGATCTTGAAGCTTCCCTGGGGGAAGACTTCCTCAAGGGCGCTCCAGTTGCCGAGCCTCAGCCCGCGCCACAGACTCACGCCGCGCCCCGCGTTGAGGCGCCTGCCGCATCCGCTCCGGCACAGCCGCGGCCCACGTCCGCTCCGCAGGTCAGCTCTCCCATCGCCGCCAGCGCCGCAGCCGGCGCGGTGTCGTCCGGCACGGTTGCTCCATCTCCTCAAATGCCGGTACCGGCGCAACAGAAGCCCGCGCCGGCGATCGCGCCACAAATTTCGCCCGGCATTCCCACTACACCTCCCGCCGCCAAGTCTTCTCCTTTCGGCGAGGACGCCGGCGTTGATCTCGCCGAGATGTTCGGCGAACTCAAACACGATCTCGAAGTCGGAGCCTCCACTACTGAAGAGGATCCCGAAACCCACTACAACCTGGGCATCGCATTCCGCGAAATGGGATTACTCGATGAAGCCATTGGCGAGTTGCAAAAAACTTGCCAGGCCGTCGAGCGCGGACATGCCTTCCCGCAGGTCATGCAGACCTACACCTGGCTCGCGCAATGCTTCCTCGACAAGGGCTTGCCTGAGGCCGCCATTCGCTGGTACCAGAAGGCTCTCGACGCTCCCGGCATCGACGAAGAAACCCGCACCGCTCTCCACTATGAACTCGCAGCAGCCTATGAAACCGCCGGCGACAAGCCCTCCGCCCTGAAGCATTTCATGGAGGTTTACGGCCGCAACATCGATTATCGCGACGTTGCCGAGCGCATCAAGCCCTTGAAGTCGTAGAATAACCCGATGGGTTTTGCCCCCAATCGTCACCTCGACCGGACTTGTCACCCCGCGTGGACCTGTCCTCCCGAGCGCGCTTGTAATCCCGCATGGGCTTGTCATCCCGAGCGAGGCGAGCGACGTTGGTTATTGCCCGCACTATCGCTGCAGGGGAGCGCCCAGTGACCATCGACCCGAAGCTGTCGGTCGACAACCGCACCGTCTCCGCCTCCTCCGAGCCTTCGGCCGCGCAGAGCCAGACCATCACAACTCTCCTGGACCCTCCGCCCCCGGACCCCGCACCGCAGCCCCGCAGGGGCCTGCAACTCTGGCTGCACCGGACTTCCGTATTCCTTTTCGTATTGATTTGCGCCGTCGCCGGCGTCCTGCTCGTGATCCTGCCCTGGACCCCGGAGTGGACCGACAATTATCTTTTGCTCTCGTTTCCCTGGCTTCGTACTTTCGTCTCCACCGGCTTCTTTCGCGGCCTGTGCAGCGGTCTGGGATTACTCGATATCTGGATCGGCTTCGCCGAAGCCCTCCACTACCACGAACACAGCTAATGCCGAATGCAATTGCGGCCGGCCGGTACTAAGGCCAGCCTGACTTAAGAACGTGAGTCTTCCGATGACCAACAAGCTCAATCCCGCGCCTCTGGCTTACCAGAACGAACCTTTTCTCAGCAGTCCCGATGGACGCATCCTCCGCATCCTCGCCGAGTATCAGGAACCGCTCGCTCGTTTTCGCCGCGAACAGATTCAAGACACTGTCGTCTTCTTCGGCTCGGCCCGTTTCCAGGGATCAACTGCCGCCCGCCAGAACCTGGCGGCAGTCGAAAAAAACTCGAAAGCGCCCGCAGCCCAGCAGCAAACCGATCTCAAGCGAGCCGTCGCCGCTGTCGATATGGCCCGTTACTACGAGGACGCGCGCCGCTTGGCCTACCTTCTCACTGAGTGGTCCATTCAGATTCCCGCCCGCCGCCGCCGCTTCGTCGTCACCACCGGCGGTGGTCCCGGCATCATGGAAGCTGCCAATCTCGGGGCCCACGAAGCCGGAGGCAAAACCATCGGCCTCAACATCAATCTCCCGTTCGAGCAGAATCCCAATTCCTACATCACGCCCGCCCTCAACTTTGAGTTCCACTATTTCTTCATGCGCAAGTTCTGGTTCGCCTACCTCGCCAAAGCGCTGGTGATCTTCCCCGGAGGCTTCGGCACCATCGACGAACTCTTCGAAATCCTCACGCTCGCCCAGACCGACAAACTGGCCAAGAAAATTCTCGTCGTCATCTACGGCAGCGAATACTGGCACCGCATCATGAACTTCCAGGCCTTCGTCGACGCCGGCACCGTCTCTCCCGAAGACTTAAACCTCTTCAAGTTCGTCGACACCCCACAGGACGCCTTCACCTTCCTCCGCGACGGCCTGACCGAGCACCACCTGGGAGGCCAGCCAAAGAAAGAAAAAGAGCACGAAGTCTTACCCGAAATCGCCAAAACCAGACCGTAACAATCCTGTCATCCTGAGCGGAACAAGTGCTTGCGCGCTAAGCGAAAGCACTTGTGGAAGCGAAGAGCCTACCCCGAGCGAAGCCGAGGGGACCCCTTGCACCGCCCACATAACCATCGACTCCGCCAGGCTCTTCAATCGGAGGGCCGGCACCTTCTTGCTCTAAACTGATAGACGAAAGCAGTTAGCGTGCTCCTCTATTACATTACCGACCGCACCGCCTTCCCCGGCGACGAGCCCACTCGCCGTCGCCGCTTACTCGACAAAATCGCCGAAGCCGCCAGCCAAGGCATTGACTACATCCAACTCCGCGAAAAAGATCTCTCCACCCGCGACCTGGCTGCACTGGCTCGCGAAGCGATGCAAATCATCGGTGAAAAAGGAAAACTGACCACTGACCACTGGCCACCGGCCACTGCTCTCCTGATCAACTCCCGCACTGACGTAGCTTTAGCCACAGCAGCCAACGGCGTTCACCTGCAATCCAACGACATCTCCCCGCAAGGAGTAAGAACAGCATGGGAAAGTAAGTGTGGCGCGGGCGCCCCCGCCCGCGAAAACTCACCACAACATCCGCTGATAGCAGTCTCCTGTCACAGCCCACTAGAAGTTGCCCAAGCCGCGGGAAACCAAGCCAGCTTCGCCGTATTCGCTCCCGTCTTCGAAAAAAAAGACGCCAAACACACCGGCCTGGAAGTTCTAACTCAAGCCTGTCGCGCACCAATCCCAGTCCTGGCCCTCGGAGGCATAACCCTGCAGAACGCTCAATCGTGCCTGCAAGCCGGCGCAGCCGGCATAGCCGCCATCCGCCTCTTCCAGGAAAACGACATAGCCACAATCGTCCGCCAGTTGCGCAGCGGAGCGTCGCTACCGGGAACAACCAGATAAGGGCACGACCAGAGATCAGGAAGGGCACGACTTCAGCCGTGCCGTAAAGGCAGAATTTGTCTGAGGCTTTAGCCGCTGAGGTGAGCGCTCATCACGGTTTCGAATTGTCTTCATTCAAAATAAAACGAAAAGGCCACGCTATAGAAGCAGCGTGGCCTTTTTCTCGATACAACCTACTGCGTCGGCGTTGTCGGAGTGGCCGCTGGCGTACTCGCAGTCACTTCCGGAGTTTCCGTAGGACTAATCTTCACCGTAGCCAGGATCTTCCCCAGCCGTTGAAAGACTTCCTTGCTGTCAACATGCTTGCCGCCTTCGGTCTCGCTTCCCGTAGTCGCAACCTTGAGCGCGAACTCATAGCAAGCCCCATTCTCGAAGACGTGATAGTACTTCGATGCTTCCTCGCGAGTTCCCTGACTGGCAATGCTTTCCGAGGATTGCAGTTCCATGTCGCCGATCATGAGCTTCGACGGCTGTATGGCGGCCGATGCTGGCGCTTCCGGATCCGCGGGAGTCGCAGGCTTGGCCTCCGAAAACTTGCCGCACTGCTCCTCCGTCAGCGTCTTGTTCACGCTAACGTTGAAAAACGCCGCGGCCAGATCTCCGTTGGGGTACACAGACGTGGGCAAAGTAACAGCTGCGATTGCGACTCCACCCTGCTGCACGAAGTCCATCGGAACCGCATCAGACGAGACCAGCTGATTCGCCGCATCGCCGGTCTCGAGCGAATATTTGCGCGGATACTGGAACGATACGCCGGAAGTCTTGTCCTCATAAGTCACCGTCACCGGCGCCTTGCGGACAACTTTCTTGTGCGCCGGTATAGCCGCAGCCGGGGCCGCGGGAACGGCTGGTGTTGTAATCGGCGGCAGAGGCTGTGTCGTCGCCACCTGATTGCTTGAGTTCTTAGGTTGAGGTTTATCGCTCGAGCATCCGACGGCCACCGAACAAATGATCAGGAGCGCGGCGAACATTAGCGTGCTGCTGGTTTTGTCGAAACTGGTTTTAGCGAGATTAGTCTTGCCCCAGGTAACGGAGTCCAGAGTTGCCGGGCTACCGTGAAATGGGGTGGTGCGAAATGCCTTGGTCTTAACCGGCAAGTTGCGAAACAGATTGATGCGGTTCATGGTTGGTCACCTCCTGCTGCTAAGCAGCACAAGTGAGATTGCACGGAGGAGGCCAAGCATCCACGCATTGATTTAAGGAGGGTTAGAGGAACGTAAACCGAAAGCAATCGTGGCGTCCAGTACACGATGTGGACGGTGGGACACGAACCAGATGCCGCACTTGGTCCAGCCGCAAAGCGGCGAAAGAATGCAGCCCACGGCGTAAGACGTGGGTTAGAAACAGAGGGAGCGAACTCGGGAGGGCGAAAGCAAATTGGGCTGCTCTCAAGTATTCTTGAGCCGTGACAACCAATTCCACAACGCTTTTTCGGCCAGTAGGCCAGAAGGAGTTCGATCTCGTGCGAGCCAGCGGCTATCGTGAGTTCCCGCCGAGATTACCGGAGCAGCCATTCTTCTACCCGGTACTTAATGAGGATTATGCGACGCAGATCGCGCGGGACTGGAACACAAAAGACGAGCGTTCAGGTTTCGCGGGATACGTGCTGCGGTTCAACGTGCAAAACGAGTTTCTTAGCCGATACGAGGTCCACGTGGTCGGGAACTCCACTCATCGTGAATACTGGATCCCGGCGCACGAACTCGCGCGCCTGAATGCGAATATCGTCGGAACTATCGAGGTGTTATCTGAGTTTCGTGGAAGGGAATGAATGCTTGGGCTGACCCCTGAGATAGGGTCTGAGGAATTCGGGTGCGCTCCTACGACGCCGCCACGCGCCGGATCAAATCTTCCTGCTCAGCCCGGCTCTCAGCCCCAATGGTGAACGCATCCAGCACGCCTAGCGACAGCGCATACCGCAGAGCCTCTGACTGCCGCTCGCGCAGATCGCCCTGCCCCAGAATCTTCATCCCAACCACAGCTTTCCCCGCAGCTTTCATCTCGCGCAAAACGCTGACCACCGTTTCAGGGTCAGCATCCATATGCGACCCGATCGGATTGATTCTGGCCAGATCAATCTCCACCCAAGGCGACTTCGCCGCCGCACGCAGCGCCTCGATGCTATGGCAGGAACATCCATGAGCGCGAATTATCCCCTTCTGTTTGGCCTCGGAAAGCACATCCATCACACCCTTGAAGCGCTCCGTCCAATCAGCCTCAGTCACGCAATGCATCAGGCAGATGTCGAGATAGTCGACCCCAAGCTCGCGCCGGAAGCGGTCCAGATCCGCCCGGGCAGCCGCCGGATCGCGCGCCCAAGTCTTACTCAGTACCGTCACTTTGTCGCGGGGCACGTGCTTAAGCGCCTCGGCAACATGAGGGTGGCTTCCGTAAGCATCGGCCGAGTCAAAGAAACGCAACCCGTGATCGTAGCCGTTAAGCAGCAGATCCGAAAGTCCCTTGAGGCCAAGCGCGGTCTGATTTGAATGATGCCCCGAGCCAACCGTGCCGGTTCCAATCGCCAGACGGCTCGTCCTTATACCAGTGCTGCCGAGAGTAACCATGTCGGTCGCGGAAAACTTCGACAGAGGAGTCTGCTCAGCAAGCGCATTCAGCAGGTTTTTACGAGTGAGCCAAGTGGCTCCGAAACCGGCGGCGGAACGAACCAGGAATTCGCGGCGATGCATAAACCTCCCGCGAGGTACGATTAATATATGATACGCCGGCGCCGAGAGGAGTTGCCGGGAATGTCTCATGGTTCCTCTCCAACAAAAACAGACAAAATCTCGAACTGTTTTGTCTTCTCTGTGCCTCTGTGTCTCCGTGGCGAAAGGCTTTAGCTGCCTCTTATTCGAACTGCTTCCGAAACGCCGCAAGCTGCTCCTGCATTCCCGCGATTTCCTCCCGAAGCTCCGCCACTTCACTCTCGAGGATGGTGAGGCGATCTTCTCTCGAAGGATTCTCCACTCTCGAAGGATTCTCCCCAGCTCGCGCCGGTTCCGCAGGAACCGCACCGCCGCCGAACAAATGCATGTAGCGTGACTCTTTCGTGCCTGGCTGTCGCGGCAGCACGGCAACCAGCGGTGGCTGGCGCTGGCTGAGCCGGTCCAGCGCCCCATGCACATCTTCCAGCGCCTCGAACCGATACATGCGCTCCGCTCGTCCTCGTAACTCGCCCGGAGTCTGCGCCCCCCGCAGCAGCAGCACGCACAAGATCGCAGTTTCCCGCCGGTCGAAGTTGAACACTTCCTGCAGCCGGTGCTCATACTTCGGAACCCGGCTGTCAGCGCCGCTGGCCGGTCCCGCCAGCCGCTGTACTTGCAGCGAGTCCAGCGCAGCCCGCACCGCGTCTTCGTCCAGCGTCATCACCGGATCGCGATTATTCTTCTGGTTGCAAGCGTTCACCAGCGCGTTCAGCGATAAAGGATAGTAATCGGGAGTAGTAATATCTTTCTCAATCAAAGCCCCCAACACCCGAACTTCCACGTCACTCAGAGGATCCACGCCGTCACCATCCGTCCCTAGAACAACGCCGTCGGACGCCGCACCCACGGCCTGCCTTTTTCCTTGGAAACCTTCTCCATGTCATTCACATACGCTCCCGTTTGCGTCAGCACATGGTGCAGATCGTTGCCCACGCTGATAAACGTGAAGCCCTTGTCCAGAAACTCGCCAACCCGCGCCGTCCCAAACAGAAATAATCCCAGGACCACACCGTTCTTGTGCGCGTGCTCAATCAGTTTCGCCGTGGCTGCATTCAGCTCGGGCGACGTGTACATGTCGGGAAACTTGTACTTCTCGAACAATCCCATCGACATACACAAATCGTTCTGCCCCAGGAAAAGAATGTCGACCCCCGGCACCGCTGCGATCTCCGCCATATGCTCGATGCACGAAGCGGTTTCCACCTGCAGCGCGACGATCCCGTCCTTGTTAAAGTTGCCCGCGTAGCCGAGCAGCCCAGCTTTGTCCATGCTGCGCTGCGGAAAATAGACCGAGCGCGTCCCCGCCGTGGGATACTTCGTGCAACTCACTGCCTGGCGCGCTTCTTCGGCGCTGTTGATGTAAGGAATCAGCACCCCGTCCGCGCCCAGATCGAGCGCCTGCTGAATCCCCGGACGGTCGTTGTATGCCCCAACCCGCACCAGGGACTTGGCGCCCCCGTTCGCAATCCCGCTCAGCATCGCCGAGAGTTCCACATTGTGCATGGGACCGTGCTGTGTATCCACCAGCAGCCAGTCGTAGCCGCTGTGAGCCAGTTGTTCGGCAACCGTAGGACTGTGCGAGTTAACGAACAACCCCATCTTCGGAATTCCATCGTGCAATTGTTTCTTGAACTCAGAACCACTCAGCGCAGGTGCTGCCATAAAGACATTCCTCCCAAAAGCAATTTGAATTGTGTAGTCTATCCCAGCCCTATGCGCACAAAGTGAATGCCCAGCGAATTATTCCTCCGGGGGTGACCCGCGGACATGAGTCACATTCAGCCATTTCCTCGGAAACTGATTGCGCCGAACTTATCTCTCCCTCGCTCCGGTTCTTGATATAGTTCCAACCAGCCTGGAGTCACGACCGGCGCAAGGAGCGAAAATGCGGCTGCTATTGAACTGGGTTCTCAGTGCGTTAGCTGTCTGGATCGTAGCAAAGATCGTGCCGGGGATTTCCGTCAGCGGTCCCGTCGCCGCTCTGATCGCCGCGCTGGTAATCGGCTTCATCAACGCCACAGTGGGTGTTCTGCTCAAAATTCTCACCTTCCCCCTGACCTTGATCACCTTAGGCCTCTTCTGGTTCGTGATCAACGCCTTGATGCTGAAATTTGCATCCGCTCTGGTTCCGGGTTTCCAGGTGCGCACCTTCACGGCCGCCTTCCTCGGCGCCATCCTGCTGAGCGTTGTAAACGTGCTGCTGAAGTGGCTGGTCCGCCCCTCGCAAGACCGTGGCTAGATTGTGTGGGGCCGACGCATTCGTCCGTCCAGCCGAGCGTAGCGAGGTGCTGCGGTCGCCTCGATACCTTACCCGGTCCACCGAGCCCCGGTCTTCAGTATCTGCATAATCTTCGCCAGCCGCCGCGTCCGCGTTTCCTCCTGCTTCGCTCCACTGATGGCCAGCGCCATTTCTTTTTTATGAGTAAACGAGAGCTTTTCCCAGTTCGCTTGCGCGGTTTTATTTCTGGCCAGCTCTTTCTTCAGGATTGCCGGCGCCTCCACCGTCCGTTCCTCTTCGTCCCGCTCCATCACAACGTCCACAGTATCGCCCGGCTGCACTCCAGCGCCCTCGCACAGCTTCTTGTTCACGGGCATCATGCGGCGCTCGCCACAAGGCATCAGCGACGAACGATACGGATATCCGTTGATCGTCCCTCGTATCGGCACGCGCGCCCTCGTCCCAAAATACTTCGGCACATCCACCGGCGGAGCGATCGCCGCTACCACTCCTGCTTCCTTCCCCTCGATCTTCGCCCTGAACCTCAACTCTTGTTTCGCCATCGCAGTCCTCCACAACCGGCATGCTGCTAAACTCTAACCCGACAGAAAACGCGCATCAAGCAACACAATGGCCACGGCTCATTCCCACCACCGACCCAGCGCAGCATCCCCAATCGAGCCCAACCTCGTCTCCATCCCCGGAGCCTGGTTCCTTATGGGTTCCGCCTCCGGTCAGGATTGCGAACGCCCCGTCCACCGCGTCTGGATCGATGCTTTCCTTCTCGCCGCCACGCAAGTCACCAACGCAGAATACGAACGCTATGTGAAATCGACATCGTCCGATCCACCACCCTTCTGCCATGATCAGAACTTCAACCATCCCCAGCAGCCGGTAACCGCCGTCTCCTGGTTCGACGCAGATCGTTACTGCCAGTGGCTATCCGCGCAAACCGGTCGCCCCTACCGTCTTCCCACCGAAGCGGAGTGGGAGCGTGCCGCCCGCGCCGATCTTGAGCAAAACGATTTCCCCTGGGGCAACGACCCGCCGCAATCTCTCGCTGACTATGCTGCACGCTGGCAAACCGGGCCTGAACTCGTGGCCCGCTATGCTCCGAACCGCCTCGGTCTTTACAATATTTGTGACAACGTCCACGAGTGGTGCAGCGATTGGTACGATCCCAACTACTATGCTACTTCGCCGGACCGCAATCCGCGCGGGCCCAAACCTCAGCTGGGAACAAGCCAGCGCAAAGCTTCCCGCGGCGGATCATGGCGTCATCACGTCAAGGTCACCCGCTGCTCCGCCCGTTCCAGCATCCCTCCCGAATTCCACTACGCCGACTACGGCTTCCGCGTCGCGTGCGACCTCATATAATCTTGTCATTCCGAACCGGGCGAAAGCCCGGTGAGGAACCTGCTGTTAGCCGGCATCTCCTCCGAATCGAGGGCAACCAATAAATGTTCCGCGACGACCTCCTCCGCAATAAACGCGTCCTGATAACTGGCGGCGGCACCGGCCTCGGCAAGGCCATGGCCCACCGTTTCCTCCAGCTGGGAGCCACCGTCTACATCTGCGGCCGCCGCGAAGAAGTTCTCGAGGAAACCGCGACGGAACTTTCCAACGCCACCAAAAGCCCAATCCATGCCCTCCCCTGCGACGTCCGCAATCTCGACGCCGTCGAAGCCATGATCGATTCCATTTGGAAAACCGGACCGCTCGACGTCCTGGTCAACAACGCCGCTGGCAATTTCATCGCCCGCACCGAGGAGCTTTCCCCGCGCGCTTTCGAATCGGTAATCGGTATCGTTCTCCTCGGCACGCTCCACGCCACCATGGCCTGCGGCCGCCGCTGGCTCAAAGCTGCCCACCCGGCCACCGTTCTGAGCATTTCAGCCACTTATGCCCCAGTGGGCTCGGCCTACGTTGTGCCCTCCGCCATTTCCAAAGCCGGAGTCGAAGCCCTCACCCGCAGCCTGGCCGTCGAGTGGGGCAATCGCGGCATCCGCATGAACGCCATCGCCCCCGGTCCCATTCCCACGCAAGGCGCATTCTCCCGTCTAATGCCGCGTCCTGATCTGGAGGCGTTGGCTCTGGATCGCAATCCGATGCACCGCTTCGGCACGACCGAAGAGTTAGCAAACCTCGCTGCATTTCTCATCAGCGATGGCTCCGCCTACATCAACGGAGAAGTCATCCGCATGGATGGCGGTGAATTTCTCCAGGGCGCCGGAGAATTCAGCAATCTAGGCCGCGCCCTGACCGACAAAGACTGGCAATCCATGAAACCCAGCAAGAAGTAGGTGTGGGGCGGGCGCCCTCGCCCGCCATTCGCGCTTTTTAGCCGCTGAAGGGAGCCCAACCAGCTTCCCGCAGCATCCAACCTAACAATGGAGGTTCCTATGTACGTTGTTCTCGGAGCAAGCGGCAACACAGGGCACGTAGTGGCGAAGAATCTTCTTGCCCGCCAGCAAAAGGTTCGCGTCGTCGGCAGAAACTCAGCTCATTTACAACCTCTCGCAGCTCAGGGTGCGGAGATATTCGTCGGCGATGTCACCGACCCTTCCGCCGTAACCAAGGCCTTTCAAAAAGCAGATTCAGCCTATGTGATGATTCCACCGAACCCCACCAGCAACGATCCTCTCGCTTATGCAGAATTCGCAAGCGACGCCATTGCCGCCGCCGTCAAAAACGCCAGAATCAAGAATGTGGTTTCGTTGAGCAGTCTTGGAGCGGACAAGGCCGACCGAACCGGGCCCGTCCTCGGCCTGCACCACCTCGAACAAAAGCTCAACCAGATTGATAGCGCAAACATTCTCCATCTGCGGGCCGGTTACTTCATGGAAAACACCCTGCCCCAGGTCGGTACCATTCGCATGACCGGCTCCGTGATCGGGCCCCTTCGCCCCGACCTTAAACTCCCCATGATCGCCGCTCGCGACATCGGAGCTGCAGCTGCCGACGCTCTCCTAAATCTCGGCTTCCACGGCAAGCAGACCCGCGAACTCTTAGGACAGCGCGATCTCGACTACACAGAAATTGCCGCCACAATCGGCAAGGCCATCGGCAAACCCAATCTCGGATACGTTCATGCGCCCGACGATCAGGTTCGATCCGCGATGGTTCAAATGGGAATGTCCGAAAACTTCGTCGGACTAATTCTTGAAATGTGTGCCTCACTGAACTCGGGATATATGCGGGCCCTCGAACCTCGCACGTCCCGTAACACGACGTCTACGCCGTTCGAAACCTTCGTCGCCGAGTCGTTCGTCCCGGCCTATCAACAACAAGCAGCAGCCTAAGCGCCCCCAGCGCAGAACAAACGAGCGCAGTACGAATAAGGCCACGCCCACTCTGGTGTGGCCTATTCATTCCGCTCTTCTAAACACAAGCATTCCGCCCAATAGGCCAATTACCGACGTAATTAGAAGCTGCACATCCGGCTGTGATTAGATGTGACTTAGGGTTGCGGACGGCAACGCAAGCGTATTTCAGCCATTCTGCGCGTCTTCCGGGACCAGGCTGGAAGGGCAATTCGCAGCGCATAACATTCCAACCTTAATAGTGGTCGTCGACGGGCTTTGGCAGTGCGGTTCGAGGGAAAACCATGTCAAAAAAGATCCTTGTGGTGGACGACTCCAAGACTGCCTTGATGATGGAGCGGGAAATTCTGGAGAAGCGTACGACCTACGAGTGCGTGACTGCAAGCGACGGCCAGGAAGCCGTCGAGAAGGCTCAAAAAGAGCGCCCGGACCTGATTTTGATGGATGTTGTCATGCCGCGGATGAACGGCTTCGAAGCCTGCAAAATGATGCGTCAGCAATCCAGCACGCGCGAGATCCCTATCGTTCTGGTCACTACTCGGGGCGAAGAAGCTTACATGGAAGCTGGTTTCCAAAGCGGATGCAACGACTACATCACCAAACCGGTGAACGGCGCCGAACTCGTGGCCCTTCTACAAAGCTATTTGGGCGAGTAAAGCAGCGAACTGCTAGCCCGGGGTTTCCTAAGTTGGTTGAATCAGTGCAGGTGCGGCTTGAGCAGTACAACTTGACCAGTGCAGCTTGACCGGTGCAGCTTGACGGGTGCAAGAAGGACTTCATGAAGAGTGACAAGAGCAACAGATCCGGGGCGAAGCCCCTCGCAGCCGACCCCACTACCGATGTGCGGCTGGAAGCGGCCCGGGAGAGACTGGCCGAAAGCACAAGTCAAGAAGATGCCATCGATGGCCTGCGCGAGATCCTGGCCAACTTCCTCGGCTCTGAAGAAATTGGCCTGTTCCGGGTCGATCGCGGCACTTCAACCTTCCACGTTTTCTGGTCTTTCGGAATCGACCTCGAGAAATACGACCTGTTGCGAGCCCTGGGAGATGCTGGTCTTCAGCGTGTGATGCGCGGCGAGTGCCACATTGAACTCGGAACTCGCGAAAGCGGCGGCGCCATGGCCAAGGCCCAGGCGTTTGTTCCCATCCGTCTAGCGAACCAGACCATAGCGATACTTGCGATATTACGTTTGCTTCCTCAGAAGCTGGCCTTTGACCGGTCCGACATGGAACTGTTCAAACTTCTTTCCGATGAGGCGGCCCAGCCTTTGTTTGGCCCAAGCCCCTATCCGAAGCCCGCGTCCGAGGGACCAGGAATGAGTGCATGAGCGAAAATTCCCCCAAATTCAATCCAGCTGTCCTGCCCGCCGAGTACATGGAAAAGTTCGACCGGCCGAAGGCCAGGGAGCCCCGCTACTTCCTTTATCCCGGACAAGTCTTCGTAACCCGTGATCCCGTCACGATCTCAACCATTCTCGGATCCTGCGCCGCCGTCTGTCTTTGGGACCGGAACAAGCGAGCGGGAGGAATGAACCACTACCTCCTACCCGAGGGACTTGATGAAGGACCGAACCGCCTCCGCTACGGCAATGTCGCCAACCAGGAACTCCTGAACCAGGTGCTGGCTTTGGGATGCGAAATCCGAAACATGCAGGCCAAGATTTTTGGCGGCTCCAGCGCTTTCGGCGCCGACCCGTCACAGTCGGTGGGATCGAGAAACGTGGAACTCGCCGAAAGATTTCTTCGCGCTGCCGGCATTCGCGTAGTGGAAAAAGAGGTTTCTGGGAAGCGTGGCCGCAGGTTGGCCTTTCAGATCTCCGACGGCGTGACCACCATCAAGAATTTCGACCAGGTGTAGTGAAGCTGAGAATCGTGAATTTAGAAGTGAGTTAGAAGCGGCCTCATAAATGTTTATCGAGGGGCACGACTTCAGTCGTGCCGTCGATAGCCAAAATGGGCTCCGGGCTTTAGCCCGATTAGACGTGAAAGGAGGAACAATGGATTTAGCGGACTTTGACCGTGACGCAGTGCTCGCGTCGTTCCTCGTCGAGTCCGAAGAGGGCCTGGACACGATGGAGCAGGCGCTCGTCCAGATGGAATCCAATCCTTCCGATCCTGAGCTCCTGCCCAGTATTTTCCGTGTCGCCCACAGTCTCAAAGGAAACGCAACCTCCTTGGGCCTTAACGAACTAGCCGGGTTTGCTCATGTTGTAGAGGATTTGCTGGACGTTTTTCGCGAGCAGCAAGCGCTGCCCAGCGTAGACTTGATTTCTCTGCTGCTGAAGGCTGTCGACGAACTTCGTGTCATGGTCTCCGCCGCCAAGGCCGGATCCCAACCACTGACCGCGAAGCAACAGAAGATCAGAAAAGAAATCGCGCAGGAAGTCGAAAAGCGGTCGAAGAGAATCCTCTCCCCGAGCGGAGCACGGGAATCCAGCTCAGCTGCGAAGATAGACACACTCCCGGGCGCCAGTCCCCGCACCCTCCGCGCCGATGTCGACAAACTCGACCACATGCTCGACCTGACCGGCGAAATCGTCATCGCGCAAGGCCGCATTCGCCAGATGATCGAGAAGCTCAGTACCGAACAAGGCCGCACCCTCTTGGAAATGCATCGCGAAGCCGAACGCCTCTACATGGACCTGCAGAACGAAGTAATGAGCATTCGCATGGTCCCCGTCGGTCCCCTGTTTCGTCAGTACGTTCGCTCCGTGAGAGACCTCGCCCGCAGCCACGGCAAAATGGTGCGCCTCGAAGTCATAGGCGGAGATGTCGAAGTCGACACCACCGTGCTCGAGCAATTGAAGGATCCTCTGCTGCACTTGCTTCGCAACGCAGTCGATCACGGCCTCGAAACTCCGGCCGATCGCGAAAGCCAGGGCAAGAATCCCTGCGGAGTGATCCGCCTCTCGGCTGCCCATAGCGGTGGAAACATTATCGTGAAGCTGCAGGATGACGGCGCCGGATTCGACCGCGCACGCATCCTCGAAAAAGCAAAACGCCTCGGACTCCTGTCCGGCAAAGACAAAGACAAAAACGAGCTTAGTGACCAGGATCTGTACGATCTGGTCTTCCAGGCCGGGTTCTCAACGGCTGAGTCGGTCACCGATCTTTCCGGCCGCGGAGTGGGCCTCGACGTCGTCCGCCGCAACATCGAGGTTTTGCGCGGCACTGCTGAGATATCGAGCACTGCGGGAAAAGGCAGCACCATTACGATCCGCCTGCCTCTGACGCTGGCCATTATCGAAGGTTTCTCGGTGCGTGTGGGCAACGAAACTTTTATCGTTCCTCTCGAGCATGTCACCGAATGCACGGAATTGCCCGCGGAACAGCGGAGTCCCGAGGCCAGTGGAATCCTCAGCCTCCGCGGAAATGCCGTTCCCTACGTCCGTTTGCGGCACATATTCAGCGTAGCGGGCGAGACCCCGAAGAGGGAAAACGTCGTGGTCGTCAAGATCAACGAATTTCATGCAGGCATTGCAGTCGATGAGTTGCTCGGCGGCATGCAGACGGTCGTGAAACCGCTAGGCAGGGCGTTTCGAGCCCTTTCTGGGATCGCAGGTTCAACCGTTCTAGGGGATGGACGCGTCGGTTTGATTATCGACGTTCCCGCTCTTCTGCGCGGAGTCATGCAGTCGGCTCTGCAGGCACAAGCTTAGTTGCAAGGCAGTCACTAGAGATGGAGAGAGGTGAGGAACAATGAAGACTTGGCAAGATCGAAAAATAGGCACGCGACTCGGCGTCGTCTTCGGCGCCATTCTGCTGTGCGTGATTGCCGTCGGCGGATTCGGACTGACCTGGCTCGGCCGCCTGAACTCCAACATGTCGTCCTCGATGCAGAAGCGTTATAACACGGTCGAACTCACCCACCAGACCATTGAGCACTCCATCACCAACGCCCGCATCACCCTGCAATTGTTCGAGGCCACCGATCCCGAAGAGGAAAAGAAGCTGAACCAGCAAAACGATGAAATCAGCCAGGAAATCAGCGACCAGGTTGCGCAAATCGAAAAAAGTCTCAGCTCGCCTCAGGAGCGGGAGCTGTTTGAGGTTGTAACCCAGGACCGCGAAGCCTACAAGGCAGCACGATCAAAAGCCAAGAAGTTGCTGATGGATAAGAAACGTGACCAGGCGCTCGCAACGCTGAGCGGAGAAGTCATCCCTGCGCTCGAAAAGTACCGCGCTTCATGGAAAAAGTTCATTAACCTTCAAACCGCCGCCATGGAGCAAACGATGAAGGAGAGTCAACAGGCCTACGCCGCCGGCCGCAGCGTTGCATTGCTGTTACTTGTCATCACTCTCATCCTGGCTACTTTGACGGCAGTCAGCGTTACCACGAGCATTACCACTCCTATTCAGCAGGCCGTCGAACACGCCCAGCGCATCGCCGCCGGCGATCTGACCCGGGAGATTACGATCACGAACCGTTCCGAGACCGGCCAATTGCAGTTGGCCATGCAGGAAATGAGCGGCCGCCTGTCAGGCATCATTCGCGACGTCCGTGAAGGCTCTGCAGCGGTCGCCTCTGCCGCGCAGCAAGTCTCCGCTTCTTCGCAGAATCTCTCTCAGGGAACCAGCGAACAAGCTGCCTCTGTTGAGGAAATGAGCTCCAGTCTGGAAGAGATGAATGCGTCTATCACTCAAAATGCCGACAATAGCCGGCAGGTCGA
>DATHOK010000326.1:0-4179 GCA_035484995.1 Verrucomicrobiia bacterium
TCAAGCTTTATCGTTACTAGGATGGTGGGCTTCGCTGTGTGGGCTAGGTGGCTGTTCAAAGGTAGTCCAGAAATCTAAAACCTCTTGTCGCCCCGAACACTTGAGGAAAGTGCTGTGACGAACTGATCTGTAAACAGTCAATAATGGCGTCCATCCGGTAAAATCGAACCGTGCCCATAGCTATTCAGTGTCGCGACCTGCGCAAGACCTACGACGGCAAGGTGGAAGCCGTGCGCGGGCTGAATCTTGAAATTCAAACTGGCGAATGCTTCGGCCTTCTCGGGCCGAACGGGGCAGGGAAGACGACGACCATTGAAATCCTTGAGGGATTGCTGGAGCCGACTTCGGGCCAGGTATCGATTTTCGGCCATTCCTGGCACGAGAATGCGCGCGAGATGCGGGAGTGGCTAGGGATCTCTCTGCAGGAGACGCGGCTTTCCGAAAAACTTAGCGTACGGGAGACGGTGGAGCTGTTTGCCAGTTTCTACCGCGAACCGCGTTCATCGGATGAGGTGCTTGAGCAGTTGCAACTCACCGAGAAGGCCGACGCCTGGGTGGGAAAACTCTCTGGCGGGCAGAGGCAGCGGCTGGCGGTCGCGACGGCGCTGGTGTGCAATCCGAGAATTCTTTTTCTCGACGAGCCCACGACGGGTCTCGATCCGCAGAGCCGGCGGCAGTTGTGGGGGATTATTCGCGAATTTCAGCGTGCCGGCGGTACCGTGTTGCTGACCACGCATTACATGGATGAAGCTGAGCGACTGTGCGACCGACTGGCGATCGTTGACCATGGGCAGATCATTGCTGATGGTTCGCCGCCCGATTTGATTGAGCGGTTGGGCGGGCATCACGTGGTGGAGTTTGCCGTAGGCGCAAGAGCCGTCGGGAATTCGGACGGTGCCTCTCTGGAAGCTTGGCGCGGATTGCCGAGCGTGGAATCGGTGCGCGAGGAAGACGGTATGGTCGCGTTGAGCGTGAAGGAGCCTCATCTGACGATCCCGGCATTGCTGGAGGCAGTCGGGAAGCAGGGAAGCGAGTTGCAGCATTTGACCACGCGGCAGGCCAGTCTAGAAGATGTGTTTGTGCGGCTGACGGGACGGCATCTGCGGGAAGAGTAAAGATCGGATCCAGGCGATCGAGTAATTTATGAGTGTGGCTGAGCAAACACAAATTCCAGAAAAAACGATTCCAGGGAAACGACCACCCCGCCGCAACGGGCGCTGGTCCGGATACCGTCATCTGCTGATGGCGCGCATGCTTGAGTTGAAGCGTGAACCGGAGGTCGTATTTTGGGTATTCGTGTTTCCGCTGTTGCTGGCGTTGGGGCTCGGGATTGCCTTCCGCAACAAGCCCGCCGAAGCATCTTCCGTTGTGATTGTATCCGCAGGGGAGACGCGGGAAGCGGAGCCATTGCTGCAACGCTCACCGCAGCATGCATTGTTCAAGATCGATGTGTTGGACGCAGATGCAGCGCGCAAGGGTTTTCGTTTGGGGAAATACGATCTCGTGATCGAACCGGATGCCGGCGGAGGGCTTCGATATCGCTATGATCCGGCGCGGCCCGAGAGCGTGCTTGCCCGGGCTGAAGTAGACGATGCGTTGCAGGCTGCGGCTGGCCGCAAAGATGTGGTCGCAACCTCCGTGGTGACGTCGTCTGAGCCGGGTTCGCGCTACATCGATTTCCTGATTCCTGGATTGCTGGGCATGAACCTGATGAACTCCGGGATGTGGGGTATTGGATTCGCGCTGGTCGACATGAGACAGCGCAAGCTGCTCAAACGCTTCGTAGGTACGCCGATGCGGCGCAGCGATTTTCTGCTGGCGCTGATGTCAAGCCGCCTGGTGCTGATGATCATTGAGATTGCATTGTTGCTGACGCTTGGCCTCATCGTGTTCCACATGAAAGTCCTGGGATCTCTGTTCTCGATTCTGTTACTGGGAGCGGCAGGCGCACTGTGCTTTGGCGGAGTCGGATTAGTAACGGCAAGCCGGGCCCAGAAAATCGAAAGCGTAAGCGGCCTGATGAACCTTGTAATGATGCCGATGTGGATTTTTTCTGGAGTTTTCTTCTCTTACGAGCGCTTTCCAGCGGTGATTCAACCGCTGATCAAAGCGTTGCCACTGACTGCTCTGACCGATGCGCTGCGGACCAGCATTCTGGAAGGTACGCCGCTGATCCATCAATGGCCGCGGCTCCTGGTGATGTTTTTGTGGGGTGGTATCTCGTTCGCGCTGGCGCTGCGATGGTTTCGCTGGACTTAGTGTGGCGGGCTAATCTTTCTTATCGCCAATCTTACCTGGCACGATTAGTGTCCAAAGCTTCGGCCTCGTTCGCAAGTCTTGGGAGAAGTTACGAACGAGGCCGGCCACGGTGCTCGCGAGAACATTACTCTACTTATGACTTTACTAGCTTGCCGGCTGCCTTTCGGACTTTCGCCCAGCGTAACCTCTGCGCTGCGGCGATTCGCCTGCGGGCGTCCTTGCTCAAGGTACGGCCTGTCTTCTTGAGTTTCTTCCCGCCGGCATGACCGAGAGCATCGAGCGCCTTCCCTACCTGTCCCATTTCTTTTTCAAGACGGGAATACTCCTTCTGCAGGGAAGCAACCACTTTATTGATTATCATTGAATACCCCCTTGGCCATAAGGCTAACACGACAAGACATCTTGATGAGACCCTCGATGACTCTAAGTCAGCCGGTTAGCCCGCGCAATGGTAGATAAGAATCGCGGAGCCTGACGAGCAGTTGTAGCTTGTTCGAAAGCGAAGGCCAGTCGGATGAGAACCGGCTCGCTCCAGGCACGCCCGAAGAATGAGATACCTACCGGCAAGCCGGAGATAAATCCAGCAGTTACGTTGATATTAGGATAGCCTGCGACAGCCGCGGCATTCGAGCTTCCGCCGGCCACGTGGTCGCCGTTGATCAGGTCGGTAAGCCAGGCCGGGCCGCCAGTGGGAGCGACCATGGCATCGAGGCGGTACTTGTCCATAGTGGCGTCAATACCTTCGGTGCGGGCGAGTTGATGGTTCTTGTCGAGCGCGTCGAGGTAGGCTTTTTCAGTTAGAGGACCCTTGGCTTGGGCCTTCAGAAATAAATCCTGGCCGAAGTATGGCATCTCTCTCTGTCGATTGCGATCGTTGAAGTCGATAATATCTTTTAAAGTGTGCACGGGAGCGCTTGGGCCAAGGGACGCGAGATAGTTATTGAGGTCAGCTTTCAGTTCGTAGAGGAAGACTAACAGTTCGCTCTCATCAAACTTACCCAGAGTTTCAACATCAGCGGGATCAACCAGCGTAGCTCCCTGTTTCTTCATGACGTCGAGGGATTGCTCCACGAGAGCATCGACAGCATCGTTGAAGCCGAAATACTTCCGGGCGACGCCGATGCGCGCGCCCTTGAGGCCATTGGGATCGCAGAACTGCGTGTAATCCTTATAGGACTTTCCCGTGCTCGCGGCGGTCGCAGAGTCCTGGGGATCGGCGCCTGTGAGTGCGCCCAGTAAAATCGCGGCGTCGCGGACCGTGCGGCACATGGGCCCGGCACTATCCTGGGTGTGCGAGATGGGAATGATTCCGCTCCGGCTTATCAGACCGACAGTTGGCTTGATGCCGGCAAGTCCGTTCGAAGAGGATGGGCAAACGATGGAGCCATCGGTTTCCGTGCCGATCCCGACGGCGCAGAGGTTCGCGGAGATACCCGCCCCGGTGCCGGAACTGGAGCCGCAGGGATTACGGTCGAGGGCGTAGGGATTTTTGGTGAGGCCGCCGCGGCCGCTCCATCCGCTGTTGGAATGGCTGGAGCGAATATTCGCCCACTCGCTGAGATTCGTCTTGCCCAAGATCACCGCGCCAGCGCTCCGCAGTTTTTGTGCAACATAGGAATCTTGTTGCGGCTTCGAACCGACCAGCGCGAGCGAACCAGCTGTGGTCATCATCCGGTCCGCGGTATCAATGTTGTCTTTGATCAGCACCGGGATGCCGTGCATGGGGCCACGCGGGCCTTTCGCCTTGCGTTCCTCGTCAAGAGCGTCGGCGATAGAGAGAGCGTCCGGATTCAATTCGAGGATGCTGTTGATCGCCGGGCCGTGCTTATCTTTATCGATCTCTTCGATGCGTGCCGAATATTTTTCCACCAGAGAGCGAGCTGTGAACTTGCCGGACTTCATTCCATCTTGCAGGTCGGA
>DATHOK010000327.1:0-9082 GCA_035484995.1 Verrucomicrobiia bacterium
CCCAGGTAATCGAGCGCCAGCCGCAGGTCGAGATCGAGCGCTTCCCCGCCCGCGCAGTTGCATTTTTACAGACTCATCCACCCTCCTGTCGAATCTTCAACCACTATGACTGGGGTGGCTACCTCATCTGGAAGCTTTACCCCTCCACGTTGGTCTTCATCGACGGCCGCGCTGATCTCTATGGGCAACAATTGTTTGACCAGTTTGCCGAAACCTATCAGTTGAAGGGTGCCTGGCAGCAACCCTTGCAGCACTGGGACATCGACACCGTAATTGTTCCCCCCGCTTCCGCGCTCGCAACTGCTTTGCGGGGTTCTCCGGGTTGGACCGTCTCTTACGAAGACTCACAGGCCATCGTTCTGACCGTGCTTCCCCATGCGATCAGGAAAGAGGCCACGTCAACGAAACCGTCCATCGCCAAGCCAAATCCATAGAACCACAGACGGTTAGAAGTCGATGCCAAGGCCGCAAAGCAGTTACCATCGGTATGCAAGAAAGTACACCTCTTGGAGCATTTTGCAGGTTATTATGAGGGAGTTAAATCTCCCTGCAGAGCAGCGCGAGCTCATGGGACGTAAGTCTCCAGGGCCTGCGCTCTTTATCTGCTTTGAATGCTTGTTTCAGAACCTTGATATTTCTAAGGAGGCCGGAAACTATGGATCGTCTTTGGAGATTGTGGCGCGACGAAGAAGGACAGGATATTGCAGAATACGCCGTGATGCTGGCGGTGATCCTTGTAATCGTCGTGGGTACCATTCGGCTGATCGGCTCTAACGCGAACAATGTTTTCTCCAACGTTGCCAGTTCGATTCAGTAAGGGATCGGCACGGGCGCATCGTAAAGAGGCAGTCCTCCACGAATACGGCGTGGATCGCGCTTCTGCTTGTCCTGACAGAGCATTATGAACCGCACTCGTTTGTTGATGATCGGGGTTGTGGCCTTGGCTTTGGGAGCCTTTGTCAGCCTCTTCGTCTACAAGAACCTGCAAGGCCGGCCGGCAACCGTCGAAGCCGGTGCTGACGTCATCGTAGCCGCCGATGACATTCAGGTCGGATCGCGGGTTGAAGAGCATGACGTGCGGATCGCCCGATTCCCCGCCTCGGGACTGCCGCCCGGAGCTTACACCAAGAGGTCTTCGGTGATGGGCCGCGGCGTCATCATCCCTATATCCAAAGGCGAATTCATTCTTCCCAGCAAGCTGGCTCCGGAAAATGCCGGAGCGGGACTGCCGGCGCTGATTCCACCGGGCATGCGCGCCGTCTCGGTGCGGGTGAATGAAGTGGTCTCAGTCGCTGGTTTCGTCGGTCCCGGAACTCGTGTCGACGTGCTCCTTACCGGAACCCCCAACGGCAGTTCCGAGTCCCAAACCACCACAGTCCTGCAGAATGTTGCCGTCATCGCATCCGGCCAGCGCCTGGAACGAAATGCCGCCGGGGAAGCTCAGGCCACTCCGGTGATCACGCTGCTGGCTTCTCCCGAGGACGCTGAACGCCTGACCCTGGCGAGTTCCGAAGGCAAGATTCAACTCGTTTTGCGTAACCCGCTTGACACCCATCAGGACCCCGTCGAGGCGGCGAATGCCAAGGGCCTGTACATGGGCGGCACGCCAATCGCGGCTCGGCCGCGGGTAACGATTCATCCCGTAAAGCAGAAAACTGAGCCACCGCCTACCTCTCCTTCGGTCCTCAGTATCGAGGTTTATCAAGGTGATAAGAAGCCGGACGTCGTCAAGTTCCCGGAACAGAATGGTGAAGATCCCAAGTAGTCGGAGAGAAGTTCGTCCGGCCGCGTTGATACGCTGATAGCAAGTTTCCTCCTGTGGAGAGGAATCAAACGATGAAGGTTCGCACTACAGTTTTCGCAGCTGCCGCAATGTTGTTCCTGCTCCCCGTCTTCGGGCTGGCCGAGGCGCTGGACCTCGATCCCCTGACCCAGGCCCCCCCGACCCAGGACCCCGCAACTCAGGACCCCGCGACGCAGGCGCCCCAGGAACCAACCCCGCCGGCCGCCGCTCAGACCACACTTCCGCCACAATCGGCCCAGCCCACAGGTTCGGCTCCTCTGCGCGTCATGGTCGACAAGTCTCTGCTCATCAACACCACGGAGCGGCTCAAGCGCATTTCAATAACCGACCCCACGGTCGCCTATGCCACCGTAATCACTCCTACTCAGATCCTGGTCCATGGACGCGCCCCCGGCGAAGTCTCCTTGCTCATCTGGGACGAACTGGAACGCTCGCGCAGCTTCGATCTCCGCGTGGACGTTGATGTCAGCGCCTGCGCCGAAGAAGAACATCGCGTCTTCCCTGACGAACAGATTTCCGTCACACCTTCTCGCGCCGCCATCGTGCTCTCCGGCCACGTTACTACCGAGGATGTGGCCAAGCGCGCCGGGGAACTCGCTTCTGCCTATTCGAAAAACGTAATCAACGTGCTCACTTTCGGTCCCGTTGGCGCTCAGGAAGTTTTACTCGAAGTGAAGTTCGCCGAGGTCGATCGCTCCGCCCTCACCCAGATGGGCTTCAACATCTTCTCCACCGGCGCCGGCAATTTGTTTGGAACCACAACCACCGGCCAATACGGCGGCTTCACTGCGCCAACCATCACCCAGACCCAGGGACAGAGTCCTCCGCTTACAGCCACTGAAACCCTCAGCAACGTTCTTAATTTGTTTTTATTTCAGCCTAATATTCACCTGGGTACTGTGATCGAGGCTCTCGAGACCAAGAACCTTCTCCAGATTCTGGCCGAGCCCAATCTCATTGCCGTCAATGGCAAAAAAGCCAGTTTCCTCGCCGGCGGCCAATTTCCTTTCCCCATTGTGCAGCCCGGACAGGGATTCACCGCCGTTACCATCTCCTTTAAGGAGTTTGGAGTGAGGCTCGAGTTCACCCCGGTGATCATGCCCAACGGCAATATTCACCTCACCGTGGCGCCAGAGGTCAGCACTCTCGACTTTGCCGACGCTCTGACCATTTCTGGTTTCACTGTCCCGGCCTTGAGCACTCGCAAGGCCGAGACCGAATTCGAATTGCGCGATGGACAAAGCTTTGTGATCGCCGGTTTGATCGACAATCGCGTCACCGATATTTGGAACAAAGTTCCCGGCTTGGGCGACATCCCGATCTTGGGAAATTTTTTCAAAAGTAAGAGCATCCAGAAGAGCAATTCCGAACTCATGGTGCTCTGCACCGTGCACCGGATTTCGCCCAGTTCCGAACCACCGGCCACCCCCAGGAATCCCCAGCCTTTCATCAATAACGACAAGTTCGATGGAAAGAAGCCGTCGGGAAAGTAAACATTATGGCGCCGTTGATCTCACTGGCAACTGGACACTGGCAACTGGCAACTGGGTTTAGGGGAGTGGAGAAGTCATAAGTTATGGCCGAGCTCTCAGTCGTCATTGTGGCCACGGACAACGAGCAGCGCACCGTGCTCCAGGTGTTGGTCGATGGCACCAGTGTAGCCCGCACAGTTCATACCTGCGCCAGTTTCCCGCTCGCTGCTTCTGATCCGGTCACGCGACGGGTCCAGGCCGCCAGCCCGGACGTTGTACTGGTCGACATTCCTGCCGACAATCCCACCACAGCCATGCGCGCCGTCGAACTTCTGCGCCAGGAACTGCCCGACTCGGCCGTGTTCGCCATCGGCGGTCTCAATCAGCCGCAGGTCATCGTGAGTGCAATGCGCGCCGGTGCCCGCGAGTTCATCGAACGCCCCACCACCACCACCGATCTTCTTGAAGCTTTTGTTCGCCTGACTACGGCCCAGCGCAAGGTTAAGAAAGAAGGTCCGCGCGGCAAAGTGTTCTCAGTGGTTAATGCCAAAGGCGGCAGCGGCGCGACTACTGTAGCCGTGAACCTCGCCCTCGCTCTGCAGGCTGCCCATGGCCACACCGCCCTGGTCGACCTCGCGCCTCTCGGACACACCTCGTTACATTTGAATCTCAAACCGCTTTTCACCCTGGCCGACGCCACCCGCAACCTGCACCGCATGGATAGTTCACTGCTGGAAAGTTTCATGACCCGGCACAGCGGAGGTCTGCAGTTGCTGGCGGGGACCAATGTCCCCGCCGCCGTCGAACCGTCGACGGCGGAGTTTGTCCGGTTATTCGATATGCTGGTCACCCATTATCGATACGTGGTAGTAGATAACTCTTCGCGCCTGGACGCCGCCAGTCGCCTGGTCGCCAATTTGTCGGAGTGCGTCCTGCTCGTTGCCTGCACCGATGTAGCCTCGCTCTGGAGTGCGGCGAGGGTTCAACAATACCTGGGAGAAACTGGCAACCGTGAACGCTTGCGGCTCGTGCTCAATCGTTTCCGCAAGGTTCCCGGCTTTAGCGAAGCGGATGCGGAAAACGCGGCCGGCGTCAAATTGTTGTGGCGCGTTCCCAATCAATATTTTGCCATCTCCTCCGCCATTGACCGCGGCTCTCCGGTGATGGAACAAAGCCACACCGAGATTGCCCGTTGCTTCTCCGGGCTGGCCCAGGAATTGACTCAGAACGATGTCGAGGTGAAACGCGCCGCCTGGTCCTTGTTCAAGACAGTATGAGGTTTAACGGTTTGTGTTTAAAGCGATATAGGGTTAAGACGATATAGACGTTATGGCCAATTTGCAGACCTTCGAGCACGGCGAGTACCAGCAGGTAAAGGCCGATCTGCATCGCAAGATCCTCGACCGCCTTGACCTCGAGAAGCTCGGCCGCGCTACCGGCGATACCGCCCGCGAAGAAGTTCTAGTACTCATCCGCAACTCGGTCAACAGCGAGGTCGTTCCCCTCAGTTTCGCCGAGCGTGAGCGGCTGTCGCGCGAAATTCTCGACGAAATCTTCGGCCTCGGTCCGCTCGAACCGCTGCTCAAGGACCACACCATCTCCGATATTCTGGTCAACCGTTTCGACAAGGTTTACATCGAGCGCGCCGGCAAGCTGGAACTAACCGGCTTGTCCTTCAAAGACAATCAACATCTCATGCAGATCATCGAGCGCATCGTTTCCCGCGTGGGCCGCCGGGTCGATGAATCTTCTCCCATGGTTGACGCACGCTTGGCCGACGGCTCCCGTGTGAACGCCATTATTCCTCCCCTGGCGCTGGACGGCGCCTGCCTTTCTATCCGCCGCTTCGGACGCGACCCGGTCACAGCCCGCAACATGCTTGAGAACCACACTCTCACCGAAGCCATGCTTGAACTTCTCTCGACCATGGTGAAGGGACGCTTGAACCTGCTCATCTCCGGCGGTACGGGTGCTGGTAAAACGACTTTGCTCAACGTGCTCTCCGGCTACATCCCTAATGTGGAACGCATCGTCACCATCGAAGACGCCGCCGAACTTCAACTCAAGCAGGAGCATGTGGTGCGCCTCGAGACCCGCGCCCCAAATATCGAAGGCAAGGGCGCGGTCCGCCAGCGTCAGCTGGTTATCAACAGCCTGCGTATGCGGCCGGACCGCATCGTGGTCGGCGAGGTCCGCGGCGAAGAAGCATTCGATATGTTGCAGGCCATGAACACCGGCCACGAGGGCTCGCTCACCACGGTCCACGCCAACTCCGTGCGCGACGCTCTGGCCCGCGTCGAGAACATGGTCTCGATGGCCAACCTCAATATTCCGGAGCGCGCCGTCCGCCATCAGATTGCCTCCGCAATTCACGCCGTGGTCCAGGTCGCCCGTCTGTCCGACGGCACCCGCAAGGTCATCTCGGTTTCAGAAGTCACCGGCATGGACACCGAATCCATCATCATGCAGGACATTTTCGTGTTCGATCGGCGCGGCATTGACGAAAACGGAAAGGTGCGCGGAGCGTTCCGCGCCACCGGAATTCGCCCGCAGTTTGCCGAGCGGCTGGCCAATGCGGGCACAAAACTACGCCCGTCACTGTTTGAATCGAAGACCGAAGTTTGAAAGGAAATTGTTGGTTGTTCATTGCTGATTGCTGAGTAAGCGCCGAAGTCGCGCGCGTTGTTCCGCCAACAATCAACAATCAGCAATTGGGTTGAGCGAGTCGGTTCCCTATGTCCGCACTGTTGATTACATTTCTGGTGTTCGTCGTAGTCGCCCTCGCCGCGTTCGCGGGTTTGTCGCTTGTCGACCAGCGCCGCGCCCAGGCGCGGCTCATCAAAGATCGTCTCGCGACGGTGCAGAAGGCGCCGGAACGCGAACCGGACGAGGAACTTGCGCTGTTGCGCGACGAGCAACTCAGCGAGATCCCCGCCCTCGATAGTCTCCTCCGTCGCTCCGCTCGCATTTCCGCCATGCAGGAAGCCTTGCTGCAGGCAGGCATGAAGTTTCGTGCTGGCAACTTTCTCGTGCTCTGCATGGTCTCAGGCGCCGTCGCCGGATTCGCTGCGCTGGTCTGGAGCCGCAATCCTGCCGTTACATGGGCCGCCCTGATCATCGGCGCCTTCATTCCCTATGCCTCCGTGTCCTACCGCCGCCAGAAGCGTTTTGAAAAAATCGAGGAGCTTTTCCCCGAGGCGATCGATACTCTAGCCCGCGCTGTCCGCGCCGGACACGCCTTCACCACCGCTCTGGAAATGATTTCCAACGAAGCCACCGAGCCTCTGGCCGGCGAGTTCCGCAAGCTCTATGAGGAGCAGAAGTTCGGCATGCCGGTGCGCGACGCCCTCATGAATCTGACCGAGCGCGTTCCTCTGGTGGACGTGAAGTTCTTCGTCACCGCCGTCATGCTGCAACGCGAAACCGGCGGCAACCTCGCCGAAATCCTCGACAATTTGTCGTACGTCATCCGCGAGCGTTTCAAGATTCAGCGTCAGGTGCGGGTTCACACCGCTCAGGGCCGCCTCACCATGGCCCTGCTCATGGCCATGCCTCCGGCCGTCGTGGCCGTGCTCGCGGTCTTCAGCCCGGAATTTGTTCGGCCGCTTTTTTATGATCCTATTGGCCATACTCTGCTGGTGGTGAGCATTGCGTTGCAAACCGTTGGCTATTTCGTCATACGAAAGATTATTAAGATCCAGGTTTAGTGAATAACAGTTTTAATGAATAACAGGCTTAAGCGATAACAGGCTAAGAATGCCGTCAATGATTCTCGCGATCGTCGTATTTGTCACCGTCGTGCTGGTGGTGTTTGCCTTCGGCGCGGCAGTAGTGACGCCCAGTTCCGTGCTGGGAGCCCGCCTCCGCGCTCTCGGCGGACAGGGGTTGCAGGCTACCGAAAAGCCTGCGATGAAGATGAAAGAGCGCTTCGAGCAGGCGCTCGATCCCCTCAGCAAGGCCATTCCGCTTTCGCCCTCAGACGTTTCCCGCACTCGCGCTTGGCTGATCCAGGCCGGACTTCGCGAATCGCGCCACGCCAGTTACTACCTCGGCGCCCGCCTGATGCTCGCGTTTCTAGGCTTCGCCGGTGTCGTGCTTTTCTCCGGTTTCACCAGTCTGAGCCTGTTGGTCTGCGTTCCCGCGTTCGGTTTCTTCCTTCCCCGCTTTTTCCTGAAGCGCATGATCAAAGACCGCCAGCAGCGCATCCGCATCGCCCTGCCCGACGCTCTTGACCTAACCGTGATTTGCGTCGAAGCCGGATTGGCGCTGGACCAGGCGCTGATGCGCGTTGGCAAAGACCTGCATCACGCCCATCCCGACCTGAGCGATGAATTTCACCTTGTCAATCTCGAAATGCGCGCCGGAAAGCCTCGTGCCGAAGCCCTGCGCAATCTCGTCGACCGCACTGGCGTCGACGACATTCGCTCTCTCGTGGGCACGCTCATCCAGACCGACCGCTTCGGCACCAGCGTTGCCCAAGCTCTGCGCGTACATTCCGACTCTCTACGCACGGCGCGCCGTCAGCGCGCCGAAGAACAAGCCGCCAAAACCACCATTAAGATGGTTCCTCCCCTTGTGATATTCATTCTGGTTCCGTTCCTCTTCGTCACGGTTGGACCGGCACTCATTCAGGCTTATCACTCGCTCGTTTCAAAATAGCGCGCGGTGAGAAGCAGATCAGGGTGCATCCAACCAGAAAACTCAGGAGTTGCAATGCCGGGATTAATCCCGCAGGGCCAGGCTTTCAACCAAACCCGCCAGCTCTTTCTCGCCACCAGCCTCGCCACGGCCCAGACGCACTGGTCCCGGCTGGTTGGCCTGCTCAGAGCATCCGAAGATGACTTCCGTAATGGCTGCGGCCTCTGGATTCGACCCTGCCGGGGCGTTCATACTCTAGCTATGCGGTTCCCTATCGACGTTGTCTACCTCGACCACGCGGGCACAGTCGTCCACATCGAGCGCGCTCTGCGGCCCTGGCGCATCGCACCCGTCCGTTTGCAGGCAGCCTCGGTCTTGGAACTCCCCCAAAACACGGTAACCTCAACAGGAACGGCAGTCGGCGATAGAATTGAGATCAAGATAAAGGAGGATGTCTAGACTCCGCGCTTCCCAGACACGCGCGCGCTTCTAGCCGAGCCGCACCAGCTAACAATAATTGGGACCCGGGCTTTAGCCCTCTGGCCGCAAAACCCTCAGTGACCGATACGCTCCAACTCGAAGACCCGATCGAGCTTCGTGATCTGCACGACGCGCCCAAGCTCCTGATCGAGTGGTCGCCGCGATGGCAGGATTTCGTCACCTCCATCCGTCCCGCCTTCGCCCGCTCCGGCGCGCGCCTGGCCGGCGAAGCCCCTCACGGTATTTTCCCCTACGCAGGCCTTCTGGCTTCGTTGCTGCTGGAAGCGTTCATGTTGTTTATCCTGATCATTATCCCGAAAGAGATTGCCAAGCTTCGCCCCTATGCTCCGCCCAAGATGCAGCCTTATGAAGTGATCTATTACTCCGGCGACGAACTTCCGCGCACTGAAGACCTGGGCGGCGCCCAGGCCGGAACCACCGGCCGCGCCGGTGGTCACGAAGCGCATCACCGAACCCAAACCATTCACGTAGCTCGCGGAGGCTCACTCACTCCGAAAGTTGTCGACGCTCCCAACCTTAAACTTCCATCCACCGCGGGCGCCGTCGCCAATCTACTCGCCTTGAAAGCCGCCAACCCCGGGCCGCCTCCGTCCGAGGGCTTGCACTCTTCTCTGGTTGCTCCAAGTCTTCCGGTCAACGTGATCGCTCCCCCGCCTGCGAACATTAC
>DATHOK010000328.1:0-4140 GCA_035484995.1 Verrucomicrobiia bacterium
TCGCTCGGGGGCGGAACGACAAGGGTTTTGGTTTTCACTGGCCACTCACAACTGGCCACTGGCAACTGTTCTTAGGTGTTCAATTCTTCCTGTGCCTCGCGGCGCGGGGACGGGAATGGCAATCCGGAGCGGAACTTACGCAAAGGATGCAGACTTAACAAGGAGGTTCATTGGCTACTATCACCATGAAGGAGTTGCTCGAAGCAGGTGTTCACTTCGGGCATCAGACGAAGCGCTGGAATCCTAAGATGAAGGAATACATCTTCGGAGAGCGCAACGGGATCTACATCATCGACCTGCAGAAGACGCTGAAGATGTTCAAGGAGGCGTCGAAGTTCGTGCAGGAACTCGCGGCCGACGGCAAGATTGTGCTGTTCGTGGGCACCAAGCGCCAGGCTCAGGATGCGATTGCCGAGGAGGCTACGAAGTGCGGCGGCTTCTACATCAACCAGCGCTGGCTGGGCGGACTGCTCACCAACTGGGTTACGGTGCAGAAGTCGGTGAAGCGGCTGAAGGAGCTCGACGAGATGGCCACCGATGGCCGCTACGAGCTGCTGCCGAAAAAAGAAGTGATCAAGCTCGAACGCGAGCGCAAACATCTGCAAGCCAACCTGGCGGGTATTAAGAATATGAGCCGGTTGCCGGATGCAGTGTTCGTCATCGACTCGAACAAAGAACAGATTGCGGTGCGCGAGGCGCGCAAGCTGGGTATTCCCGTGGTCGCGGTGGTCGATACGAATTGCGATCCGAGCGAAGTGGATTACGTGATTCCGGGCAACGACGACGCGCTGCGCGCGATCCGGCTGTTTACTTCGAAGATTTCGGAGTCGATCGCCGAAGGTGCGCAGTTGATGACGGACAAGCAGGTTGCCGACATGACGGCCGCAACCGAACAGGCGCAGGCTCGGGAATTGCAGCAAGCGGAAGACGCTGCGGCCGCGCTCGAGGTTCGGGCCCAGGAGGCGGCGGCTGCGTCTGATTTAGCGGACATCGGCGAAAACATCAGCATGGAGGAAGTGCTGGGTCCTGGGACGCATAAGAAGCCGGTGGCGAACGAGGATGCCGAGGTTGTCCCTAAGGTGGAGAGCCAGACGGTTTAGAAGTAGTCGCCGGTTGTCGGTGGCCAGTTGCCAGTAAAAACGGGCATTCGATTTCAGACCCGCGCGGGTCACGCATAGAAAATTCCCGGCGCGGGTCAAAGTTTGTTAGGCACGTTGGTAGATCAGGGAAGGAACATTCTTAGCAATGAGCACTACTATGGCGAATATTTCTGCGGCACAGGTGAAAGATCTCCGGGAGAAAACCGGAGCTCCGATGATGGACTGCAAGCAGGCCCTGACGGAAGCCAAGGGCGATATGGAGCAGGCGGTTGTGATTTTGCGCAAGAAGGGCGTTTCGGTTGCCGCTAAGAAGGCGACGCGTGTTACCAGTGAAGGAGCCGTCACCAGCTACATCCATGCCGGCGGCAAGATCGGCGTGCTGGTTGAAGTGAACTGCGAGAGCGATTTCGTGGCGCGCACTGAGGATTTTAAGGAGCTGGTGCACGATATTGCCATGCACATCGCGGCCAGCGACCCGAAGTTCGTCCGCAAGGAAGACGTGACCAAGGCGGATTTCGATCGCGAGAAAGAAATCTACATCGCGCAGGCGGTCGCTTCCGGCAAGCCGCAGAATATCGCGGAGAAGATGGTCGCCGGCAAAATGGAAAAGTTCTACGAGGAAGTCTGCCTGCTGGAGCAGCCTTTCATCAAGGACCAGACCATGTCGATTGCGCAGCTCATCGCGGCGAAGATCGGCAAGCTGAGCGAGAACATCAGTGTGCGACGCTTCGCGCGTTTCAAAGTAGGCGATGCGGGCGAGACGGTCGCTGTCACCAAGCCCACGGAACAGAAAGCTGAGTAATTTTCAGGCGCCTGCGGCGCCTTTTTTTGTTGAGCGAGAGTGGTAACGCTCACTACAGCCGGCGGACCCTTCGGTTACACTCAGGGCAAGCGTTCGGCGCTACGACTATGGAAGCCCCTGCCTTCAAACGCGTTCTGCTCAAGCTCTCCGGAGAAGCCTTGGCTGCGAATCAGGGCTTTGGTGTGGATACGGCCCGTATCCACGAGGTCGCAGCGGAGTTGGCTGATGTTCACAAGCTCGGAGTGCAGCTCGCGATCGTGGTAGGTGGTGGCAACTTTTTTCGCGGCGTGGCCGACCAGGCCAGAGACATGGACCGCGTCTCCGCTGATCATATGGGAATGCTGGCCACGGTGATCAACGCTCTGGCGCTGCAGGATGCACTGGAGAAGCAGAAAGTCTATACGCGAGTGCAAACGGCGATTGAGATGAACCAAGTAGCGGAGCCGTTTATCCGGCGGCGCGCCATCCGGCATCTCGAAAAAGGCCGCGTCGTGATTTTCGCCGGCGGGACCGGAAATCCGTATTTTTCGACGGATACCGCAGCGTCCTTACGCGCCATGGAGATCAAGGCCGATGTGATTTTGAAGGCCACCAAGGTTGACGGCATCTACGACGCCGACCCGATGAAGGTCGATGGCGCCAAGAAGTTCAACCACATTTCCTACATGGATGTTCTGAAGCTCGGGCTGAAGGTGATGGATTCCACCGCCATCAGTTTGTGCAAAGACAATAACCTGCCCATCATCGTATTCAACCTGAATCAGCACGGAAATATTCGCCGCGTGGTCAGTGGGGAAAACATCGGTTCTAGAGTAAGCGCCTAGAACGTGGCCACGGATCTTCAGGGATTCACACGGATTTTCTTTTATCGTTCTGATCCGTGGGAATCCGTGAAAATCCGTGGCAGATTTCTTTTGGGTTTATAATTCAGCGTTTTGATTCTTAGCATCTTACGGAGCTGACTGATATGGCTCAAGTCACGATGGCCGCGATTCCCGGTCTGAAAGAAACGTACATACAACTGAAGACGCGGATGGAGAAGGCCGTGGAAGATTTCCGCAAAGCGATGGCGGCCACACGCACCGGGCGCGCTTCGGTGCACATGCTGGACAGCGTGAACGTGGATTATTACGGCTCGCAGATGCCATTGAACCAGATCGCACAGGTACACGCGCCGGAACCGCAGATGATCACGGTGCAGCCGTTTGATCCGTCACAAGTGGGTGCGATCGAGAAGGCGATCCGTTCTGCCGAACTTGGGCTGAATCCCATGAACGACGGCAAGTTGATCCGCGTGCCGGTTCCCGCGCTGACGCAGGAACGCCGCCAGGAAATGGTGAAGCATCTGCACAAGGTGCTGGAAGAGCATCGCACTGCGGTGCGGAATATTCGCCGCGACGGCAATGACGCCATCAAGAAGGCAATGAAAGACAAGAAGATCACCGAGGACGACGAGAAGCGGTCGCTGGAGGAGATCCAGAAACTCACCGACGACGAAATCAAGAAGATGGAAGAGATGAGCAAAGCCAAAGAGAAGGAAGTGCTGGAATTGAAGTAGAAGCAATCGATTCTTGCATTGAATTAAATTCAGGGCATCCGAAGCGTGCGGATGCCCTTTGTGCTGCACGGGTCATCCTCCCCTTATAATCAAGAGGTTGGGAAGATTATGAAGAAAGTCGTCCATGCCGCGTGTCCGCACGATTGCCCCGATGCTTGCGGGGTGCTGATTACCGTGGAGGACGGGCGTGCGACGAGGATTCAGGGAGATCCGGGGCATCCCGTGACCCGGGGATTTCTGTGTGCCAAAGTGGCGAAGTATCTTGACCGGGTGTATTCGCAGGACCGAGTGCTCTATCCGATGCGCAGAGTCGCAGCAAAGGGCATTGCGGCTGGCGCCGCAAGCGCGGGCGAGGGCGCCGGCACCACACAGGTTTGGCAGCGTATTTCTTGGGATGAAGCCATCGATGAGATCGCGTCGCGCTTTCGCGGCGTCATCTCCAAGTTCGGCAGCGAGGCGATTTTGCCTTATTCCTACGGTGGAACGCTGGGAGCGCTGAACGGCGGCTCGATGGACCGCAGGTTCTTCAATCGCCTCGGCGCTTCGGAACTGGAGCGCACGATTTGTTCTTCGGCGGGCGAGGCTGGGCTTGAGTCTGTCATGGGCGTGAAGCTCGGCACTGAACCCGAGCAGTTCATCCACTCCCGTTACATCATTGCCTGGGCTTCGAACATTCATGG
>DATHOK010000329.1:0-7287 GCA_035484995.1 Verrucomicrobiia bacterium
CGTCCCCAGCCCGACCATGATGTGGTAGCTGTAGTAGAGAAGCGCGATGTTCTCCGGCCGCATATCCGGTGGAAACGCGTCGAGCCCCTGCACATCGGCTTTCCACGCGCGGTAAGTCAAAAAGCTGAGCGCGTCGGGCACCTCCAGCGGATTATCTATCTTGCGTTCAGCCACATTGGGCTGCCCCAGGATCACCAGCGGCGCTCCTGCCTGGCTCACGAACAGCGCTTCCATGGCTGCGAGCGTTGCAGGCTGATGCACGGCTACCATCCGCCCCTGACCGTCGCCGGTGGGGAACAACTGCGAGACGCTGAAGATCAATCCGGTGACCACGCCTACCCGTACGAAGATCCGCGCCTGCGCCTCAAACTTTCCCCACAACAAGTAGAACGCGCCCACGGACGCCATCACAAACGCGCCCGTAATCACGGCGCCGCCCATGTTGTGCGCATATTGCCACCATGCCCATGGATTCAGCACGAGTTCCCAGAAGCTCGACAGTTGCACTGAGCCATCTTTGGCCCCAACGAAGCCCACGGGATGCTGCATCCACGCATCGGTGGCGATGATGAAAAACCCGGAAAGCCACGATCCCAGAAACACCGCGACCGCCGACCACCAGTGCGCCCGCGGACCGAGCCGCTTCTCTCCATAGAGAAACAGTCCGAGAAACGTCGACTCCAAGAAGAAAGCAAACAAGCCTTCCATGGCCAGCGTCTGCCCGATTACGCCTCCTGCGAACCGCGAGAAGTGCGACCAGTTCGTGCCAAACTGAAATTCCATTGGAATTCCAGTCACCACGCCCATCACAAAGTTGATGCCGAAGATTCGCGCCCAGAAACGCGCCGCCTGGTTGTAGGTTTCATCATTGTGGCGCAGGGCGAGCGTCTTGAGCACCACGATCAGCAGCGCCAGGCCCATCGTGAGTTGTGGAAAGAGATAGTGGAAGGTAACTGTGAATGCGAAGTGAATGCGATCGACCAGAAGCGCACTATCCATGAACATCCCTCGGTGGCAACCGCGTAGACTATCTGCTTTGCCCAGGGCCCGATGTGACGCCGATCACATCTGCTTGCAGTTTATCGTTTTGCCTTGCGCCGCCGCTCCAGCTCCGCGCGCCGGATCTCGCGCCGCCGCCCCGCGTCATCGTAGCGTCGCTGCTGCTCCTCGCTATCGGGAATCACCGGAGCGACCTTCAAGTGGTTCCCCTTGCCATCGATGGCCACAAACGTCAGGTAGGCCGAGGCCACATGTTGCGCCGTATCTGCAAGATAATTCTCCACCCAAACCTTCACGCCCACTTCCATGGACGTATGAAACACACGGTTCACGGACGATCTCAAAATCACGAGATCGCCAACCTTCACCGGCACCAGGAAATCGATGTGATCCACCGAAGCCGTTACCACGTAACTGCGCGAGTGGCGGTGAGCCGCCATCGCTCCCGCCATGTCGATCCAATGCATCAACCGACCTCCCAGCAGCGCAATCAGGGGGTTGGCGTCATTGGGCAGGACAATTTCAGTCATCTCCGATTGCGAGTCTCGAACTGGCCGGGGTGTCAAACTCTCTTGGCTCATGGTCGCTTTCCTCGTTCTGCTGGTTGGAATTCGAACTGTGACTCTAAATGTGGGGACGGCCTGCGGTTACCGTTAGCTCGCCACCCCAGGGGTCACTCCCTGCTTTTTCTTCTTCTCCAGGAACGACTGCAGAAAACACTCCGCCATCCGCTGCACGCGGCCATCGCGATGACGCTCGACCCATCGCGACTCGAAGGCGTCAAACTCCAGCGTCCCATGCCCCGCCGGACGATGCTCGCGCTCGCAGACGTAGCGAACGTGAATGCGTCCCTCAGTTCCATTCTGCGCGTCTCCCACGGTTCTGGCCGCAAAGCGGACTGAATCCCACTCCCGCTCGCGAGGTAATCGCCCGCAACCCTCCGCATACCCGAGATTGCAGAACTCCCGCAACTCTTCCTGCGATGGAGTCTCACCATCATGTCCCGGCGCCGAGCACTGCCCGCTCCACCCGCATCCCAACGGAAGCCGCCGCGCATGCAGCCAATTCCCGTTCTCCAACTTTTCCACTGGCATGAAAAAGGGACAAGCCACCGACCACCCTCCGCAGAACAGGAAATATTAAAACGTTATGGACTGCATTCTACTCATCTCAGCAGATCCAATCCAATCTAGAACAGATCCGGAAGCAAAGGCGCGGTTTGTAGTAACCTCATTTCAACTGAGAACTCGGAACCGAGAACTGTCTTATGGACCGCATTGCCGCTCTGAACGACGTCCTCACGCAGAATCCCAACGATACCTTCGCGCGCTACGGTCTGGCCATGGAATACTCGAAGCAGGGCGACCTCGACCGTTCCCTGGCCGAATTCGCCATTCTGCTCAAATCCAGTCCCGACTACACTCCCGGTTATTTCATGGCCGCACAAACGCTGGCCCGCGCCGACAGGATCGCCGAAGCCAGAGCCATGCTCGCCGACGGGATAGCCTCCGCCCGCCGCACCGGAAACCTCCACGCTCAAGGCGAAATGGAAGCTATGCTGGCAGAGCTAGGTTGATCGGCGGTTGTCACCCCGCCATCCGTCCCATAGCCCACTCCACAAGCCCGGGAAAGTGCTCGTAGATCTTCACCGGCACATACATAGTCCAAGGCACAATCACTTCCCGTTTCTGTTTCAAATATCCCTGCAGGGTGGCCCGCGCGACACGTTCGGCAGTAATCCCGCGCACCGACCCCGGACGCACACGCTTCAACTCATTCCCGTGAATCGCATTATCACCGAACCCGGTCCGCACATATCCCGGACAAACCGTGAGCACGTGAATCCCATCTTTCTTCAACTCCACGCCGGCCGCCTTGCCCATCGCATTCAGCGCAAACTTGGTCGCGCTATAAGCCGCATGAAACGGAATTGGAATGTGCCCCGCCACGCTCGAAATATTGATGATCATCCCGCCGCCCTGCTGCCGCATCACCGGAATCACCGCCTGCATCGCTCCCACCGCTCCGAACAAATTCGTTTCGAACATTTCCCGGCACGCCGCCATATCCATCTGCGCCACCGAATCGAGCAACCCGTGCCCGGCGTTGTTCACCCAGACGTCGATTCTCTGAAAATGATGAATCGTCAGCCCAACGGCGCGGTCAACATCCTCGCGATGCCTGACGTCGCAGGCCATCGCCAGCGTCCGCTCGCCGTGTCCCACGCGACCGCGCGCCGCTTCCACGCGGCCCGCATCGCGCGACAGCATCACCACGCTCGCTCCTTGATCGGCAAAAATCTTGGCAATCGCTTCCCCAATTCCCATGGAAGCGCCCGTTACCACCACAATTTTCCCTGCCAGTTCCATAGCGCGCTTGTATTCCTCTGCGACTTGTGAAGTCAAGCTCGGGTACAATCTGGGACAGCGCGGTGGCTTCCCGAAGCTCATCCCGCGCCCGCCACCGGAGATCTCTTGGACGCGCTTCTACCCCTGTTCCCGCTCGAAGTCGTCCTGTTCCCTGGCACCGCCCTGCCCTTGCACATTTTCGAACCGCGCTACAGAGAGATGATTGGCGAGTGTCTTGCACAGCATCGCACCTTCGGCGTTGTGCGCGCCCTCGATCAGGGTTTAGCTGAGATCGGATGCACCGCCGAAATCATCACCGTAGTAAAAGAGTACCCCGACGGCCGTCTCGACCTGGTCAGCGAAGGCCGACAGCGTTTCGAGCTTGTGCGCGTTAACCAGGAGCGGTCTTTCCTCCAGGCGGAGGTTCTCATGATCGATGACGAACCCGGAATCCCGCCCCAGGCAGACACCTCCCGCGCGGTTCAGTTGCACTCCGAGTTGCTCACGATTGCCGGCGCCACACAGGATCTTTCCGCCGCCGGTCCTGCCTTGCTGTCCTTTCACCTTGCCGGCTCCGTGCCCCTCGATTTGGATTTCAAACAGAGGCTGCTTGCGCTGCGCTCCGAGCCGGAACGCTTGAGTTTGCTTATCAACTATTTAGAAACCATCATCCCAAACCTCCGCCGCGCCGCCAGCGCCCGGGAAAAAGCAGGCGGCAACGGCCACGTACATTGAGAACAGGCCAACCTTCAGCCCAGTCAGGGGTCACCCTGTGAACCCCTGTGCCCTCTGTGGTGAAGACTTGACGTTGCGCCTGGGTAGCGCCGAAACCCGAAGCCGGCTCTTCCGCGTATAATTTATGAAAGTTTCTCTCGGGGGTTCTATGAGTCTTCCGCGCACACTAGGCGAATTGCGTCGCAGCACCTTTTCCGAAGAACGCCTGCGCACCCGCCGCGTAAAAGACGAACTCCGCGACAATCTCATCACCCGTCTGCGTGATCACGACGACGCGGGCATCTTCCCCGGCATCGTCGGCTACGACGACACCGTCGTTCCCCAAATTGTGAACGCCGTTCTCTCGCGGCACAATTTCATTCTGCTCGGATTGCGCGGCCAAGCGAAAAGCCGCATCCTGCGCGCCTTGACCACGCTGCTCGATCCTCACATGCCGTATCTAACCGGCTGCGAGATTCGCGACAATCCCTACGCGCCCATCTGCCGCCGCTGCCGTGAAGAGGTCGCACGCCTCGGCGATGCCGCTCCCATTTCATATCTCACTCCCGACGATCGCTACGTGGAAAAACTCGCCACCCCCGACGTTACCATCGCCGACCTGATCGGCGACATCGATCCCATCAAAGCAGCCCGCGGCGGCCACGAACTGTCGAGTGAGTTCACTGTGCACTATGGCCTGCTGCCCCGCGCCAATCGTGGCATCTTCGCCATCAACGAACTTCCCGACCTCGCCGGAAAAATTCAGGTCGGCTTGTTCAACATCATGCAGGAAGGCGACGTACAGATTAAGGGTTATCCCATCCGCCTGCCGCTCGATGTAGCCATCGTCTTCAGCGCCAATCCTGAGGACTACACCGCCCGCGGCAAAATCATCACGCCGCTCAAAGACCGTATCGGTTCCGAGATTCGCACCCACTACCCCGCCACGGTCGACGAAGGCATCGCCATCACCGCGCAGGAAGCCTGGACCGGCCGCAACGGGCACGCGATGCACCTGCCCACCTACATTCAGGAAGTGATCGAGCGCATCGCTTTCGCCGCGCGCGAAGATAAGAAAATCGACAAACGGTCGGGCGTAAGCCAGCGCCTCCCGATTTCCGCCATGGAGAACGTAATCTCGAACGCCGAGCGCCGCGCTCTCCGCAACGATGAAAAGTTGGTCGTGCCCCGCGTCAGCGACGTCTACGCCGCGCTCCCCGCCATCACTGGCAAGTTGGAACTCGAATACGAAGGCGAAATGAAAGGTGCCGACTTCGTCGGCCGCGAACTGATCCGCACCGCCATCGCTAAAACCTATGACGAATATTTCACGGGCGCCAACGTGCAGCAGATCGTCCAGTGGTTCGACCTGGGCGGCGAGATTCAGCTGAGCGATTCGATCGCCGCTTTGGAGGCTCTCGAAAACCTGAAAGAGATTCAGGGCCTAATCGACAAACTGGGCCCGCTCGGCGCCTCGCAGAAAGAAAGTCCGGAGCAGCAAGTCTCCGCCGCCGAATTCATCCTCGAAGGCCTGCACGCCCACAAGCGGATCGGCCGCAACGAGGAGCGGGTCTTCAAAGCCGGAGAAAAAAAGCCCGAACCAGTGCGCGAAAAGAGTTTCGACAAAGAAGAACCACCGTATAGGCAGAGAAGACAGTTTAATTAGAAACAGTGGCCAGTGATCAGTGGCCAGTCAAAGCCATTCGGCCTCAGGTTTTACTGGCCACCGATCACTGACCGCCGGCCACTGCTTTTATGAAACGCATTCGCTACAGCAAATATGTCCCCGACCCCGCCGGCGAAATGAGCATGGAAGACCTGCTCAGCGCCCTCTCCGACTATCTCTTGCAAAGCGGCTTCCAGAGCGACATGTGGTACGAGATGCCCGAGGGCGAGCAAACCCTCGATGACCTGCGCCGTGCCATCGAACAAGCGCTGATGGAAGGCGATCAGTTCGACGAAGACATGCGCGAGCGCCTCGAGCAAATGGCGGCCGATGGCGAACTCGATGAACTCATCGAAAAACTGATCGAGCGCATGCAGCAGGAAGACTACATCTCAATCGACCAGCCTCCCGATCCATCGCGTCCCTCAGGCGCGGGCGGACAACTCGGCGAGAACGCTCCTCAAGCCAAATTCGAAATCACCGACAAGAGTCTCGATTTCTTAGGCTTCAAATCCCTGCGCAACTTGCTCGGCTCGCTCGGCAAATCCAGCTTCGGACGCCACGACACTCGCGATCTCTCGACCGGCATCGAAGCTAGCGGCGCTTCCCGCACCTACGAGTTCGGCGATACGCTCAACCTCGACATCACCGCCACGCTATCGAGCGCCATCCAGCGCGAAGGCCTTGGGTTACCGCTCAACATCGAATACTGCGACCTGCAGGTCCACCAGTGCGAGTATCAGTCTTCGTGCGCCACAGTGCTCATGCTCGACTGCTCGCACTCGATGATTCTCTACGGTGAAGACCGCTTCACGCCGGCAAAAAAAGTGGCCATGGCACTCTCGCATCTGATCCGCACGCAATATCCCGGCGACTCTCTCTCGCTCGTCCTCTTCCACGATTCGGCCGAAGAAGTCCCGCTCTCGCAGCTGGCCCGCGTCAAGGTCGGCCCCTACTACACCAACACGCGCGAAGGCCTGCGCCTGGCGCAACGAATTCTGCAGCGTCAAAGAAAAGACATGAAGCAGATCGTCATGATCACCGACGGCAAACCCTCCGCCCTGACCCTCGAAGACGGACGCATCTACAAGAACGCCTTCGGCCTCGATCCGTTGGTCGTAAGCCAAACGCTCGAAGAAGTCTCGAAGTGCAAGCGCGCCGGCGTACTGATCAACACCTTCATGCTCGCCTCGGATTACGGGCTGGTCCAATTCGTCCAGAAAGTAACCGAAATGTGCCGCGGCAAAGCCTACTTCACCACGCCCTACACACTAGGCCAATATCTGCTGATGGATTACATGTCCAGAAAGACGAAGACGATCCATTAGCCGCACAGGATTCCACTCGCGGACCTTCTCGGCGGCGTCATCCCGAACGTAGCCGTTCTTCAGGCGGAGGAGGGATCTCGCGTGCATCGGAACGCGATCGGCACCGCACTTGCGCCGCCAAGATTTGCTCTCGTCTTTGTCGTCTGACGCAAACTGCTGATACTCTTTAACAACCCATGGCAAATTGCATTAAATGCGGCCGTCAGCTCCCCGGTCTATCCTTCGGCAAGAA
>DATHOK010000330.1:0-7176 GCA_035484995.1 Verrucomicrobiia bacterium
AGCGAGCCGGGCAGCAGATATTTCATGTATTCGATATACGGATAGAGCTCGACGGTCTGAAGCGCTATCTGCTGAAGAATGCGCGGCTCAACCGTTGGTTGATTCAGTGCGCTGACCAGGTCCGTGAGTTCAGATTCCAACGCGGAACTCATGAAGTTGTCACTGTTGTCCACCACCAGACCAACTTGAGGATGATTGGCCTCGTAAACCCGCCGCGAGAACTGCGCCGGAATGATGACCGCGCCATCCAGTTTGCCGTTGCGCACGTCTTCCCTGGCCTGTTTCTCGTTATCGTAGTAGACCGGGACGAAAGTGCGAATGTTCGCGCGGACGGAGTCGAAGGCTTCTCGAATCCTCAGCGCTTGCGGGCCTCCGTCCTCATCGACCACCGCTAGCCGGGCGTCGCGAATTTTTCCGCCGAACGCGTTGCCCAGGATGACGAGCTGCACCAGAGGAAAAATCATCGACGCCAGCATCAGCGCTGGGGACCGGAAGAACTTGCGCATTTCGCGCTCGACAATCGCCATCATTCGATTCATAAATTCAATCTCGAGCGGTTCATGGCTGCAAACCCGGCCGTTGCGGCATCGTGAATGCATACGCCTTCTGCAGTTCGTCGCGGAGCTGCCGGCCGGTGTAATGCACAAATACATCGTCGAGCGTCGTGTTCTGCACCGAGAGCGATTTCACCGCAACCCCAGCTTCCACCGCCATCTCAACAAGTTCTGTGGTGGTTCGCGATCCGTTGCCGGTGAGGATTCGATACATGCCAGCGCCTTCATGCTGCACTGAGGTGACGTCGTCCATTGTGTGCAAACGCTGCTCCCAATCGTCAGGGGGATTCTCGAACTGCGCTTCGATCACGTTCGACCCGGGTACACTCGCTTTCAGTGCCATTGGCGCGTCGAGTGCGACGAGCTTGCCATGATCGACGATGGCGATGCGATCGCAGAGCCGGTCCGCTTCGTCCATGTAATGCGTAGTAATGAGAATGGTGAGTTGGCGCTGATTCTTGATGTTGCCCAGCATCTCCCACACCGCGACGCGCGAGACTGGGTCTAATCCGGTGGTGGGTTCGTCGAGAAAAAATATCTTTGGATGATGCACCAGACCGCGCGCGATCTCCAGCCGGCGGCGCATGCCGCCGGAAAGCGTCTTGGTCTGCGCGTCGCGCCACTTGGTCAGGTCCACCAGCCCTAGCAACTCCTCGATCGAGTGCTTCCGTTCCTTCGCGGGCACATCGTAAAGCTTGGCGTAGATGTTCAGATTTTCCTCAACGGTGAGATCGAGATCGCTGGTCAGCGCTTGGGGGATTACTCCGATCGTTCGTCGCGCCGCATCCGGCTCCTTGGCGACATCGTGGCCGGCGATGAGCGCTCGCCCAGATGTGATGGGAATCAGCGTGGTCATCATCCGGATCAGCGTCGACTTCCCGGCGCCGTTCGGCCCCAGCAGACCAAAGATTTCACCGTCGCTCACGTTGAATGAAATATCGTCAACGGCAGTGAAGTCGCCATACTTCTTGACGATGTGCTCGACCGCGATAGCATAGGTCTCAGCCATTACTGCTGCCCCGCTGCCGTCGTGCTCTGTGGATTGCTCCCTTTCAACTGGTCAGGCGAAACCAGCACCTCGGCCGTCATTCCCGGCACATATGCCCCTTTGGGATTATCCAATCGGACTTTCAAAACAATCGTTCGGATATCTCGCTTACGCCGGCTCACGTCGCGCTGAGTTGCGAAGTCGCCTTCCGGGCCTTTGAAAAACACCTTGCCGCTGGTGATCGTTCCACCGGGCAGACGGATGCGCAGCACATCGCCGTAGCCGATGTGGTCGGCATAAGTTTCGGGAATCGCCACGCGCGCCCAGGTGTCTGTGAGATCGACGATGGTCACAATCGGTGCGCCAATGTTGACGACTTCTCCCTGCCGCGCCGCGCGCACCGAAACCGTGCCTGTGACCGGTGCATAGACGTTGGTGTAGCCGAGCCGCACCGCGGCTTGATTTTTCTGCGCGATGGCATTCTTGAGATCAGCCTCGGTCGATCGTACTGTGCTCTTCGCCGCATTGGCTTGCTGGGTGCGCGCAATGGCGGAGGTCAAATCGGCTTCCGCTGCCTTAACCAGTTCCTGTTGAGCCTGCACAGTTGCTTGCGCCGCCTGCAGGTTGGTTTCGGCCTGCACCCGATCCTGATCTGAGGTCACGCCGACTTTGGCCAGTTCGATGGTGCGCCGGCTGTCGCTCTCCGTACGATCGAGCGTCGCCTTCGCCTGTAAGAGCTGAGCTTTGGCGGATGAAAGCTTGGCCTGCGCATTCGCCACGTCGCTCGACGTTGACCCCGACGTGGATTCTTCCGTGTGCTGCATCTCGGAAACCTTGTGCTGCAGGCTCGTGATGTTCGCGGCTGCTGCGGCTTCCTGCGTCTGCAGCTCAGAAGGATCGAGCACGGCGATCAGTTCGCCAGCCTTTACCGGCGTGCCCTCGTCCACCAGCAGTTGCTGGATTCGCCCTTCCACCTGGGCGCTGACAATCACCTGGTTTGAATCGACTGTGCCGATCAGCACCAGGTCTTTGGAATGGTCGACCGAAAACCCATAGTAAATAGCGGCGATCACGAAGATGATGCCGAGAAGAATGAAGAATTTATTGCGAGCGCTCATCGGCTGGCTCCTGAATTGCGAACAGCTGAACCCGCGCTGGCGCGGGGTTGAAACAGCGCAGCGGAAATAAAATCGAGAACGGCGACCCGCCGCTCGGCGATGCGCCGAGGCGTCAGCGGGTTGAAATGGACGATGCGTTGCATCACCGGGGCGCTGCTGAAATAGAAAACGATCATCGCCACCATGGAAGGAATGAAGTGGATGGGGTCGACTCTGCGGAACTCGCCTTCCTCGATTCCCTTGTTCAGCAACTCTCCCACCCGCTGGTAGATGGGCTGGAAGTAAGTCTTGACCAGCCGGTCAATGTGCTCCGAGCGGCCCTCGCGCGCCCGCATCATCTCGCGTTGCATCAGCTTGGGATAGATCTGGCTCGAGGCGATGAAGTCGAAATACGCACCCACATAGGCCATAATCTTTTCGCGCGGTGGCAGGTCGCTGTCGAGCACCTGAAAAACTCTTGACCGCATGCCGGAAAAAGCATCGTCGAGCACTGCGCCGTAAAGCGTTTCCTTGTCCTTAAAGTAGTAATAGAGCAGGGCTTTGTTGACTCGCGCCTCGCGGGCAATGGCGTCGGTGCGGGCTCCCGCAATGCCGAACTCAGAAAACTCCTTCGCCGCAGCCTGCAGGATGGCGGCGCGGCTCTCCTCCGGCTGCCCGCGGGAGCCCAGGGGACGGGATCCGTGCCTGCGCTCGCGCAACTGTTTGCGGAGATCGCGGACCTCCTGGCGGTGGTGGCGAAGCTCTTCTCGATGAGCCGATGGAATCATGATTAATTAACCGGTTAGTTAGATAATACATTTTTGCCCGCCGTGATGCAAGAGACTCCAGTTTTGCCGCCAGCTCTGCCGAACAGCACAATTTGCGTGACATTCGAATTTCGCCCGTGTCACAATCTCTGCCAGCAACGGCTTGCGTGGGCGGAGTTCAGTCGTTTGTGCGCTGGCCCATGATATGCGGTTGCCTTTCTTCCCCGACTGACTGCTTTCAAGAGGTTGCTATGAGTGCGCTGCCGCCCGTTCGTCGCTCCGAACCCGTTTCGGGCATATCGTTCTTCCTTTCGGCTTTGGTCGCAGTGGCCGTCGTAAGCTTTATCACCGGCTGCGGTTCCGGAAGCAAGTCCGGCACATCCACTCCACAGTTCAGCGGCAACACCTCAGTCACAGTGGTTCTATCGACCACAGCCAATGACCAGTTGTCCGAGTTCGGACTAGTTTTCCAGAACATCGCTTTGACGAGCCAGTCAGGAAAGACCGTCAACCTGTTCTCTGGAACACAAGGGGCGGAGTTCATGGACGTGAACGGCGGCGCCAATCCGTTCGTCAACGTCAGCATTCCGCAGGATATCTACACCGCGGCAACTGTTACTCTTGGAAGCGCGCAATTTACCTGCGTCGCCATAGAGCCTTCGGGTTCGGCCGATCCAGGAGGGCTGCTTACCAGTACGTTTGCGTACGGACAAACGCCCACTGCCAACGTGAGTGCGAGTTTGCCTTCGCCTATCACGATAACGGGCAATAGCATGGGGCTTGCCCTCGACTTGCTGGTGTCACAGTCGGCAACGTTCCCCAGTTGCTATTTCGCCGGCCCCGGTATTGAGCCCTACTCGATAACGCCAACATTCACCCTCACTCCTATTAATTTTGCGTCTCAGCCCACGAATCCTGCAAACGGCAAGGTCAACAGCATCAATGGAGAAGTAACGGCCATCGCCACCAGCGGAAATACCTTCACTATGACGCGACCCCTGGTGTCTCTGACTTGTCCATGCCCTTCGCTTTACACGCTCCCCGTAGAGGCCGATAGCAACACGGTCTATCAAGGCATCGGAAGTTTTTCCGCGCTGGCGGTTGGCATGCTGATCGATATGGATGGAGCGATCCAATCCGATGGTTCTTTGCTCGCCACGCGCATCGCCGCCTACGACTCTGCGGCTGTCAATGTGATGACGGGCCCCTTACTCTTCCTCGATTCGAGCGTGCCGGACTTTTACAACCTGGGGCGAGAGCAGCAAGGCCAGAACTACTCGGTGCAGGGGCAGAACATTGGGATTTATTCCTTTTCCGACAGCACTGTATTTCAAACCTCCGGCCAGTTCGGTAATGTGGCGAACCTTCCGTTTGCCGCGACCTTTAACGGGTCCAATATGGTCTCCGGTCAAAACGTGAGCGTGTACTCAGGGGTCCTCACCGCTTACTACGGCGGACAATACGACGCATCCACAACAATTACGTTGATGCCGCAAACCATCGACGGATCGGTCGTGGACTCTTCTCAAGAAGGCAACTTCACCGTTTACAGCGTCTCGCTAGCACCCTACGATCTGTTTCCGACCTTGGCCACCCAGCCGGGACAGGCCTCCGTCCTAGCCAACCCAAGCGAGGTTGAAGTCTATGTCGACAGCAACACGCAAATGCTGAACACGCAGGCTCTCGCCGCGGGCAGCACGTTGCGTTTTAATGGATTGGTGTTCAACGACAACGGGACGCTGCGCATGGACTGCGCACAGGTGAATGATGGCGTGGCCTTCACTCCGCCGTCGAATGCAAACGCGCGTTCGGAACTTGGACAGGCTCAGACCACACGTCGCGAAGGACCCAGCCGGACACAGCAAGTCATCAACGTCGTAACCCGCAGCCACTAAGGAGATTTGGCGACGGCGTACTCGATTCTTATCTCGCCCCGCCGGCGATCGAGGGCACCAGCAGCACTTCATCCCCGTCGGTGAAGACGTAAGCCGGCCCGCCCAGGAAACGGATGTCCTCCTCATTCACATAAATGTTGAGGAAGCGGCGGACTTGCCCGGCCTCGTCGCGCAGGTGAGGCTTGAGTTCCGGAAACTTCTCATCGAGGACGGAGAACAGCTCTCCCAGGTTCGTGGCCGCGCACGCAATCGAGCCTACGCCCGCTGTGTGCCGCCGCAGAGTGGTTGGAATTTGCACGGTGATCGCCATATCTTAGGCCTCCGTTCCTAAACGCCGACCGTGGCCGCCGCTTCTTTCGCGACCTCGACGGTGTCGAGCGTTTCGCTCAGATACTTCTCGAACTCAGCCAGCTTGGGCGCAATCGGCCGCTCAACCTCATAGACACCAGCCAGAACATCGGTGGTCTTCAGGCCGTTGCCGGTGATGCACAACACGGTCGTTTCCTCAGGAAGAATGCGGTCCTGACGATAGAGTTTGCCAGCGGTTCCCACAGTCACGCCGCCCGCGGTTTCAGTGAAGATGCCTTCGGTTTCCGCCAGCAGACGAATCGAATCGATCACTTCAGGATCGCTGACGTCCTCGCTCCATCCGCCGCTATGCTTGATGGTCTTGATGGCGTAGTGGCCGTCGGCGGGATTGCCAATGGCGAGCGAACGCGCGATGGTCGCCGGCTTCTGCGGATCGATCTCAGAGCTGCCGGTCTTTACTGCTGTCGAAATCGGCGAACACCCGGTAGCCTGAGCGCCGAAAAACTTCACTGGCTTTTCCTCAACCAAGTCGAGCTTGATCAGTTCATCGAAGGCCTTCTTGATCTTAGTGATCAGTGACCCTCCGGCCATGGGAACGACCACGTTATCGGGCAAACGCCAGCCCAATTGCTCGGCGATTTCAAAGCCGACGGTCTTCGATCCCTCGGCGTAGTAGGGTCGCAGGTTGACGTTGACGAAGCCCCAGCGGCGCTCTTCAGCAATTTGCGAACACAGCCGGTTTACCTGGTCGTAGTTGCCCGCGATGCGCACCACGTTCGCGCCGAAGACTTGTGTGCCGAGAATCTTTGCGGGTTCTAGATCGGACGGGATGAATATCCAGGCCTTCAGGCCCAGGCGTGCCGCGTGGGCGGCCACAGCATTGGCCAGGTTTCCCGTGGAGGAACACGCGACCGTATCAAAGCCGAAGGCCTGTGCCTGAGCGAGCGCCACGGCTACAACGCGATCCTTGAAGCTCAGCGTGGGCAGGCAGACGGCATCGTTCTTGAGGTAAAGATTCCGCGCGGCGGCGTTTGCTTCGTGACTGCTGGCGTCCCGGGCATCGGCAAGGCGCTTGGCCAAATGCGGCGCCTGGAACAGAGGCGTGAACCCGACCGGCAGCCGGGGTTCAAAGCCCGCCGGCAGCGGCAGCAATTCGGCATAGCGCCACATGTTCGGCGACCGCTGCGCGATGCGCTCGCGGGTGAACGTTCCCTGGGCAATGGCGGCGCGGATGGCGTCATAATCGTACGTAATTTCGAGAGGAGAGAAACACTCGTCGCAGATGGAGCGGGGCTGGTTTCCCCAACTGCGGCCGCATTCCCGGCAGCGCAGTTCGTATTGACCTTGTGCGTCGTTGTTCGACATCGGGCTACTCGCTTTCTTTACGTTCAGCGAATAGCTGGGGACGAGCCGGGAAAAGAGGGTCTAAAATACAAAGCCTCTTTTCCAGGAAATAAGGAAAAGAGGTATCGGAATGCAAATAGAAATGAAGCTCGCATCCGAATCTCATGTTCCCCGTTTCCGGGCGGGAGTTGGCACCTGGCGGTCGAGATATATGATCCCGAT
>DATHOK010000331.1:0-12306 GCA_035484995.1 Verrucomicrobiia bacterium
TCGACCGCCGACTTCGCCATCCTGTTGCTCGGCGCCGTCACCGTTCCCGTCTACTCCACACTGACTCCCGAACAAACCGCCTACACCCTGCGCGACTCCGGCGCCAGCGTCATTTTCGTTTCTAGCGAACTTCAACTACGCAAGATCCAGGCGATTCTCCCCAACACGCGAGTCAAGAGAATCGTAGTCATGGATCACGTCCAGATCCTCGGCGATCTGCCTGTACCGTGCGCGCTCATGGATCAATTCATGAGCCAGGGTCCCCAGAACCTCGACCCCCAAACCGAATCCGTCGCCCGCTCCATCCACTCCGGCGACCTCGCCACCATTATCTACACCTCCGGCACCACCGGAATTTCTAAAGGAGTGATGCTGACCCACGGCAACATTGCCTCGAACATCAATTGCTCCCTGCTCGGCTTCGACATGCACCCCGGGCTGATCAGCATCTCGTTCCTCCCTCTTTCGCACGTCACCGCCCGCCACGTGGATCTATCCATGCTTTACCACGGCGTAACTCTTGCCTACTGTCCCTTCATGGAAAACCTTACCGAGACCTTCCTCGAAGTCCGCCCTTCCTTGTGCGTTTCTGTGCCCAGAGTCTACGAAAAAATCTATGCCAAGACCGAAATGAAAGCCCATGGCTTTGCTAAGCGCGTCATGTACCGCTGGGCGCTGTCAGTAGGCCGCGCCAACAAGCAAGCAATTCTTGCCGGACGAATCCCCGCCTCGGCCAGCTGGAGACTGGCCAACCGGCTGATCTTCTCGAAAATCCGCGAAGGTCTGGGAGGCCGGGTCGAAACTTTCATCTCCGGAGGCGCGCCTCTGGGCCGCGAACTAGCCGAATGGTTCGCCACCGCGGGCATCCGCATTCATGAAGGCTATGGCTTAACCGAAACCTCCCCGGTAATCGCCGTCAACACGCCCGTGAACCATCGCATCGGCTCGGTCGGCAAAATCCTTCCCAACCTCGAAGTGCGCATTGCCGAGGATGGAGAGATTCTGGTGCGCGGCCCCTCCGTGTTCCAGGGATATTGGAATCGCCCCGAAGAAACTCAAAACGCCTTTCAGGACGGCTGGTTCAAGACGGGAGATATCGGCAGCGTCGATGCCGATGGATATCTCTCCGTCACCGACCGCAAGAAAGAACTCATCAAAACTTCGGGGGGTAAGTTCATCGCTCCACAACCCATCGAAAATTCGCTCAAGCTCAATCCCCTGGTCGGAACGGCCGCCATCATTGGCGACAAGCACAAGTTTGCCTTTGTCATCATCTCCCCCAACTTCCCGCTTCTCGAAGACTGGGCCCGTACCAACGACGTCGTTTTTTCCTCGCGCGCTGAACTAGTCGCAAATCCAAAGGTCCAGGCTCTCTACGAGGGAATTGTGGAGGAGGTAAACCAGAATCTGGCGCGCTTCGAAAAGCTGAAACGCGTCTTGCTAGTCTCGGAAGAATTCACCGCCGAAAACGGCGCCCTCACCCCTACGCTAAAACTGCGCCGCCGCATCATCGAAGAACGTTATCGCCGCCAGATCGACGAACTCTACACCCAGGCAGAAGCCACGACCACTCCATAACGCACCTTGTCATTTCGAACCGGCCTCACCAACAAGGTTGTCATTGTGAGGCTGCGGCAGCTGCCGAGGAATTTGTTTTTCTTTCCGCCAATACGTTGGAACGACATCCCGCTGTTCCCGGCGCCGGTTTTGATTACAATGTACCCATGAGCGATCCCCTAATCATCGCCGGGCGTAGCTTCCGGTCGCGTCTGATCGTCGGCACAGGGAAATACAAATCTTTCCAAGAGACTGCCCGCGCCCTAGAAGCCAGTGGCGCTGAAATGGTCACGGTAGCCGTGCGCCGTGTCAATCTTGATCGGAGCAAAGAGTCCCTGCTCGATTACATCGACACAAAGAAATATTTTCTCCTGCCCAACACCGCCGGTTGCTACAACGCTGACGAGGCGATCCGCGCGGCGCGCCTGGGCCGCGAGGTCGGCCTTTCGGACTGGGTGAAACTGGAAGTAATCGGAGACCAGGCCACACTCTATCCGGACGTGCAAGCCACGCTCGAAGCCACGCGGGTGCTGGTGAGTGAGGGCTTCACGGTTTTGCCCTACACCTCCGACGACATCGTCTACGCCAAACGTCTGGTGGAGGCTGGTGCGGCCGCCGTGATGCCGCTCGGCGCGCCCATCGGCAGCGGCATGGGCATTCAGAATCAGGCCCATATCCGCATCCTGCGAGAAATGATCACCGGCGTGCCGCTGATTGTAGACGCAGGGGTAGGCACCGCATCCGATGCCGCCATCGCGATGGAACTCGGCGCCGATGCTGTCCTCATGAACACCGGCATCGCGAACGCGCAAGATCCAGTGCTCATGGCCGAAGCGATGCATCATGCCGTGCTAGCCGGGCGCCACGCCTATCTCTCAGGCCGCATGCCGAAAAAGCTCTATGCCACAGCCAGTTCACCGCTCGAAGGCGTGGTCCAGTAGGGTCTGCGTAGCACCGGCGTCCCGCCGGCCAAGCGGCAATCTCGTCGCCGATTTCAATCGAAGCAAAAGCAAAGGGGCGGCCGCAGCCGCCCCGCTTTCTGCCGAATCTTTGTCAGATCATCTTCACACTTTGAACATGAATGGAATCCGCTGTCTCGCTACCAGTCACGGCAACGTGGTGTCCGACATGGTCCTTAAGCGCATCCGGGTTGTCTACTTTCAGAACCTTCTGGTCCTTGTCGGTCACGATTACCATGTCTGCGCCCGCAGCCAGGCATTTCTTGGTGCATGCCTCAGCCCCGGCGTTCGCGCCCTTGGCGCCGCATTTGCTGTCACTCACCCAGCCGTTGACCGTGGCGCTCTTCCCCATATCGTCGAACGCCAAAGCCGACAGGGCAAACACGAAACAGATCGCAAGACAAAGCGACAATACTTTTCTCATGGCCGGTATCTCTCCTTTGATATTCCGCTTGCGGCCCAGCCGCAGGTTATGGAAGAAATTCTAATCGCAAGCCCGGCAGCGATTTACCGCACCGGACATCGATTAACGTCCCGAACTATACCACAGCGGAATTTGTCGATTGTCACGCGCTTGCAAACTGCGCGGGGATAGTTCGGACACGGCTCCAAAGGATTCACTTCTTCGCCGAGCGGGTCGCGGGCAGAGGCTGATTTACCGCAGCCGGCGGGACGTACACGTACTCCCCGGGACGTGCATAGCGCAACTGCTCGCGGGCTTCTTTTTCGATCGCTTTTTCGTCTGTCTTCAATGACTGAATCTTCTGCGTATAGAGTTCGTTATCTTTCTGTTCCTGCGCGAGCTGCTTCTGCAGCGATTGAAATTCCATCCGCTTCTGCTTGTAGACCATCATCCCATTGGCGCCGAGCATCACATGCCCAAACAACAAACCCGCGAGCACCGCAACCGTGATCGTGGCAATGCGCCGCCGCAAGAGGTACACTCGCGTCGCCAGCGGTCGCACGCTTAACATCCACGAGGCCGCCAGTGCCTCAGCCTGCGGCGCCCTTTCGACTACGGCGCGCAGGCCGTCTTGCGGGCTGGGAAATCGCCGAATTCTTGGAACATCCTTCACTCGAAAATCCATTGCGACCTCAGCTCCCAGTGAACTTCTCCTTCACTTAGGCGTCAAGCGGAAGTTATCCCGTTGCGGGCAAGAGGAACCAACTTGGTTACACTGTGCGTTCAATCCGCCCGCCAGCCTGATCTCCTAAACCTGATTTGCGTTAGCATGTTCTATTCTTTGTCTGCAAAGTGCTACCCTCTCACCTGTCGTTACTTGTCCGAACCCTGTCCGCCGACAACTGACAGCCGATCTTTCATATGACCGATAAAAGAATCGTCTTAACCACCGCCTCCTCGGAAGAGGAAGCCCGCAAGATCGCGCGCCATCTGCTCGAGCACCGGCTTGCCGCCTGCGTCAACATCCTTCCCCAAGTTGCGTCCATTTACCTTTGGCAGGGCAAGATCGAAGAAGCTCGTGAATGGCTTCTAGTCATCAAGACCACGGCTGCGGCCTTCGGCCAAGTGAATGAAGCGATTGCAGACCTTCATTCCTACGAACTTCCGGAATGCATCTGCCTGACGATCGAAGACGGATCACCCGCCTATCTGCAGTGGATCGCAGAATCTGTGTCTGCAGGAGATTCCGGCGAGTGATTCCACCGGCTGTGCAAGGAAGCCTACTGGCCCGACTCCAGTTGCGTGCTTAACTGATTGATGGCGGAGACATCGAAAAAGCCAGATAGATCGGCGTGGCCGGCCAGAGTGTCGCGCTGCTTGCCTTCGACCAGAATCTTCACTCGAAGAATGCCCGGGAGGTTTGAGGAAAGCGTCTGGATCAGCGATGCAACAGTGAGCTCTTCGGAGAGTACGCCCGAACGGTGGCCATCGGCGAAAGCGGCGTTGATGTCGATCACGGCGAGTCCCGGATCTACCAGATAGACACTGCGGACATCAGACCCCTGCGGCAGGGGGTGAGGCGAGGCCTTGTCCAGGTATAAGGCAAGCAGCGACCGCAGCAATTCCTCAGCTCGCTGCTGACGAACCGAGGGCAGAGGGATGCGGGCGGACTGCGCGAGCAGTACGCCAGCATCGTCATACGCTACAAACAGCGTTACTTGCTCGGTGGCTCCGGCCACGGGAGGCCCTACAGGACGGCTGTCGATCGAAACCGCGGGGCCCTCGGCCGCCCGCCCCCGCATGCGCCACGCGTAGAGGCTCATGCCCAGTACGGCCAGCACCAGCACCGAGATTGCAATGAAAAGATGGCGTGGAATCATGCTCGTCCAGCCTTTAATTCGTTAATCATGTTCTGCACAATCATGTTCTGCACGATCATGGTTTGCACGATCATGGTTTGCCTGTCGTGGACTGCCTGATCATAGTTCACCTGGTCATGGAGCAACTGATCACGGAGCGGCTCCCAGCTGGGCACGAATGTCGGCGATTCCGTTCGCGACGGCGACGGCCACGACTTGCTGGTAGTCCGGCGACATGAGTTGCGAAACATCGGACCCCGCAGGGGCAACCTCGACGGCGATGGCGGCCGTGACAACGTTATTCAATGGACGGAGCGGCGCGGTAAGTGTGCGGACCGCAACCCGTTGATTTCTCAACTCGGCGGCAACGCTCGCGGCGGCCGCTTGACTAAGGGGGACGGAGGACGACTGAGCAGTTGTCCAGGCGTGGAACGGACCGCGGCCGTCTTCGCCACTGTAAGGCAGCAGCGCGGTGTACAAACGCACGCCGTGGCCGTTCGATGCAGCATGCAGGGCCACGTAGACAGCGGCGTGAGTGGTGTTTGCGTAAAAAGCCCTGTCATCAACCGACACTGTGGCGTCTGAATCGCGCAGAACGAGCGTGGAGATTCCGCGATTCTCCAGTTCCTGGCGCAGACGGCGGGCGAAGGCAACAGTTACATCCTTTTCCGCCAGCGTTGTACTGAGCCCTTCGCCACGGTCATTTCCGCCATGGCTGGCGTCCACAACCGCGAAGTAGCGGCGCGCGGCCGAACTCGACGGCCGGGGCGCCAGTGGCGGCGCAGTTGCAGTGTTTTGCGGAGCCGTGGCCGCACTGGTGGTCGGGGTTTGCCCGGGTGCGCTCGCCACGGGTGTAGCGGCTTGCGGAACGGGGGTTCCCGTTGTAGGGGCAGCGCTTTCAGATTTTACGGGGGCGAGTGTGATCGTCCTGCCATCGTGGCTGAAGCTGGCGATAAGCGGAGTGGTGGTGTTTACCGTGATCTGGGCTGCGCCGTTGCTCTCCGAATAGGTGGCCTCGGGAATCGTTTTGCTCCCGAAAGTAAGGGTAGGAGAGGCTGGCGCGGCGACGGGTTCGCGGCTGAATGTCATGCGCAGTTTGCCGGGTTCGGTGGCAATGGACGGATTGACGGGCGCCGTGAATCTAAACACCAGATGCGAAGGATCTTCTGGGGGCACTGAGGCCGTGAAGTGGGTGGCGATGTTGCCGATGAAAAGACGTCCGGACTCCTGGTGCAGAGTTGCGGGGCCGCCCAGAAAGCGTGGCAGGAGCGAACCAAGGGACGCTAGCGGGACCAGGCCGCGCCCGTTTTCCATGAGGAATTTCCCAGCGAGGTCGGCGTCGCGTCCCTGGACGCGGGCGTGAGTGTGGCCAACGGTAAATTCGCCGAGGATGTTGTTGTAGTGGATGCGCCAGCGCGGTGGGTCGGATTTCGCGCTTACCGTCCCTAGGGGATCCAGGAGTTCCAGCAAACCAATGTACTCATGCCCTTGCCGCTGCACGATGGGCAAGGAATAGTTGGCGGCAGTGGAGTAGACAGCCAGATGTTTTTCAGGAGCTGCGCTGGAAACCAGCAGGCCCGCAAAAAACAAGAGGATGCAGATGGCAGTTCCTCCTCTTCGCCATCCGCGGATCGCCTGCCCGCCGGTGGAATGCCCGAAACTCCTTGTTCTAATCGAGCGCATAGATTGTCAATCCGCTTAGGAGTTTAGGGTAGAAGTCAGTAGACTTCTGAGGCATAACCTCGCCCGCAAAGGCAATGTTTCGGACTTGCGCCATACGGCAGGGATTCATCAGAAAGGCGATATCGGCGCAAGGGCCTCCCGCGGCGCGCACTCGCGACAAAGCTTCACTCGCATCGCGGACGTAAGAAATATTTTCCTGGTTGCGGATGGATTCTTCCGACAGGTTCAGCACTCCCTCCAGCAAACACTTATGCAATTGCACCACATCAAGGGCCTGCTGGCGCACGGAGAAGCGAGCGAACACCTCCGGCGTGTTCGGGTTGGGATGATGCAATAGGAATGCCCGGTTGGCAGTGACCGCAAGAATGGATGTTCCCGTTCGCCCCGCCTCCCGGAGGATCACGGTGGCGCGGGGAGCGTCGAGCGCGGAATCAACCTCGTCGACATCGAAGAAAGCGCGGGCCGAGCTGCGGAATTTCTCTTCCGAGAAGGATGCGAGGCCATGCACCAACCGATGCGTAGGCAGAATTAGCAGGCCGGGGCTGTTCATGTTGACAAAAGTCATCATGACGAACTCGTAAGGCGCTGCGCCGGATTCCGATGCGGACCCGGAAGACTTGGCGGCCCGGCGTTCGTTGCGGTAGGTGAGGGCGGTTTCGTAACGATGGTGGCCATCGGCGATGATCAATTTCTTATCACTCATCGCATCTCGGATTGCGCTGACCGCACCGGGATCCGAGACTTGCCATACGCGGTGAATGACGCCATATTCATCCGTCACGGAAATATCCGGCTCGGCGTTGGTCGCGAGCAATGATTCGACCTCACCTGAATCCTCATAGAGCATGAAGATCTGTCCGAAATGAGCCCGCGTGGCGCGAAGCAGGTCGAGGCGGTCGGCCTTGGGCTTGGCCAGAGTTTGCTCGTGCCGGAAAACGACGCCAGCGGAGTAGTCTTCGATGCGTCCCAGACCGATAAAGCCCCGGCGTTCCAACTCATTAGTTGAACCGGGCAGCTTGAAGCACTGCGAATAAATATAGAGCGACGGATTCGAATCCTGGCGCAGAATGCCTTCCTGGCGCCAGTCGCGAAAATACCCTGCAGCCCGGGAATATACATTGTTTACCGCATTGTCATTTTCTTCCCGGCGCCCAAGAATGATGCGCACGAGGTTGTACGGGCTGGCGGCGTAATAGCGATCCTGCAGGGCGGACGTGATCTTGTCGTAGGGCTGGGTTGCGACTTGGGAAAGGGACAGCTGCAGGGGATCATAGCGAAAAGCGCGAAAGGGATGAATGTCAGCCATGGAGACTAATGATTGTAACAAGGTGGCATCGAGCCCCCGTTTGGGAGCTTACCGGATCGGAACCCAGCGGCCGGAATAGCCCGCCGATTCGGGATTGTCACTAAGATTTGACAAAAATAACAGGGACCCCGTGTGCCAAGCTGTGATACTATCGCGGCCAAATGAGGTGCTTATGGCCCTCCTGGATGGGCGCCGGCTCTCTCGACCCAAGGCCCAAGGTCGGAATTTAGTTCGGAATTTTGTTCGGAACTCCCGCCCGGTTCGACCCTGGAACCCAGCTTCTGGCTCCCTGCACAGAATCGCGACCCTGCGTTGCGTATTGATTTCGCTTTTTGCGCTGACCGTAGTCTGCGCCTCGCCGCTCCCGGCTTTCGGACAGGCTGAGGTCAATGACGTCCACATTCAGCCCCGTGAGGTGGAAAAAGACAAGACCAGCGAACAAGTCGCCGCGCAGAGCCTGGTCTCTCCCTCCCTGAGTACCCATGTGCGTCCCCTGAAGGTAGACGTAGATTTGGTCCTGGTCCCGGTCACGATTACCGATCCCATGAACCGCCTGGTAACTGGCCTTGAGAAAGAGAATTTCGAGCTTTTTGAAGGCGGCTCGAAAGAGGACATCAAGTCTTTCTCGAGTGAGGACGCTCCGGTCTCACTGGGAGTGATCTTCGATTCCAGCGGAAGCATGAGCAGCAAGATGGACCGGGCCAAAGACGCGGTGGTGGAGTTCTTCAAGACCGCCAACCCGCAGGATGAATTCTTCATGATCACGTTCTCCGATGAGCCCGAGGTGATCAACGATTTCACCAGTTCGGTGGATGACATCCAGGGCAAACTCGTATTCACGGTGCCGCGCAGGCGGACGGCCCTGCTCGATGCCATCTACATGGGCATCACAAAAATGAGGGAGGCTAAGTACCCGAAGAAGGCACTCCTGATCATCTCTGATGGAGGCGATAATCACAGCCGCTACACCGAGAGTGAGATCAAGGCTTTGGCAAAAGAAGCGGATGTAATGATTTATGCCATCGGCATTTATGACCGGTATTTCCCCACCGAGGAGGAACGCCTGGGTCCGGCATTGCTGGGTGAGATCACGGAACTGACCGGTGGACGTGCCTTTACCGTCGAGAATCCTAATGACCTCGCTGATGTGGCCACCAAGATCGGAGTCGAACTTCGCAATCAGTACGTGCTGGGGTATCGTCCCAAAATAGTAATGCGGGACGGCAAATGGCGTAAGATTAGGGTGAAGTTATTGCCCCCGAAAGGATTGCCGCCACTCCGAGTGTATGCCAGGACCGGATATTACGGGCCCCAGGAATGACCGGGCCGGGAGCTTTTTTCGTGTTCTAATCTACACGATCTGGGCCGCAATCGCAGTCTCGCTGCTCACGCAGACTTTTGCCGGGCTGCAGGCGTCAAGGCCTTTCTACCCCCAGTCACAGACTGTCCAACCCCCATCGACGCAATCCCAACCTAGTCAGTCTCAGCCGCCCGCACCCACCCCCGCATCGCCCCCTGCAACTTCAAACCCGCAGCAACCTTCCGCCGAGAACGGAACGTTTGTCATCCGCAAGGATGTCGATGAAGTCCTGCTGCACGCTACCGTGGTGGACGACAAGCAGCATATTGTGACGAACCTTGACCGAGACGACTTCTCCGTATTCGAGAACGGGAAACCCCAGACGATCATTTCGTTCCGGCATGAAGACATTCCCGTGTCCATGGGAATTGTGATCGACAACTCCGGGTCGATGCGCGAGAAAAGGGCCAAAGTGAACCAAGCCGCGCTGAACCTGGTGCGGGCGAGCAATCCGCAGGATGAAGTGTTCGTTGTGAACTTTAACGACGAGTATTATCTCGACCAGGACTTCACTAACGACCTGCTGAGGCTCAAAGAAGCATTGGAGAAGATTGATGCCAAGGGCGGAACGGCGCTCTACGATGCGTTGGAGGCCTCAGCCGCCAACTTCAAGTATGCCAGGCTGGAGAGAAAAGTCTTGTTCCTGGTGACGGATGGAGAAGACAATGCCAGCCGGGACAGCCTGGAACAGACGGTCAAGCGTTTGGAGGTAGAGAACGGTCCGGTGCTGTATGCCATAGGGCTCCTCGGCGATGAAGAGCACCCCAAGCGGGCGCGGAAAGCCCTTGAGATCATCGCGCAACGAACCGGTGGACTCGCCTTTTTCCCCGCCACTCTAGACGAGGTAGATGAGATCAGCCGGCAGGTCGCACACGACATCCGCAATCAATACACCATCGGCTACAAGCCGACTAATCCCCGAGCCACTGGCGGCTTCCGGGAGATCCGTGTCGAGGCCAAGGCCAAAGGACACAAAAAGCTTGTCGTACGAACCAAGAGCGGCTACTACGCAGGCCTGCAGCCGGCACAGTCGGAGACCAAGTAACCGACCACCCTCAGCTGGCCAAACCAGGAACCTATTTCTACTGGGTGTGACTTGGGAATTTTCAGTGGCTCGTATCAAAAGGGATACTGACCTCGGCAACTGTACGCGAGTGGCTGGGAGCGTAGATCCATCGCTTCACGGCGGATATGGCAGACTCACCCAAAATCGGATTGCCTCCCAGCAATTGGACGTCTTCGATGTTGCCTTTGGCTGAGATAGTAACGCGCAACCGCACCGTCCCGCCGATGTTGAGGCGCCTGAGAGTCTCGGGGTATTCCGGCTCGATCCGGGTAATTAGCGTTCTTTGGGCACTTTCCCCAGCGTAGGCGACGGCTAGAGTTTTCACGCCTTCTGAGCTGGTTTCTGCACTGATATATCCTATCGCACCCCTCGTCCTAGCCACGTAGGCCACCATTTCGGCATCAGAATCCAATGCTTTCGGCATCGAGCCTCTCCCGGTAAATACCAACGCGCGATAGTATGTCTGCAAATCGTCGTCGGTCCTGCCCATATACATTTTCAAGAAGGCTTCGTGGGATGGTCCATCCTTCTCCAGCACGGGTTCGACGTGGCTACCGTCAGCGAGCGAGTTCTCCTGCCGCAGAAACACTCTTTTAATCTCGTCCGGGGAAATCCTATCTGCCTTAACGCTGGAATTTGCAATCAGCTTGACGTCGACGGCCCGGGCGTTGAGTGCTGCGAGGATCATCAACCCGGCACCAGCGAGGAGTATTTTTGGACACTTCATTCCCGTTCTCCCTTGCTTATCGGGTTTCAGAAATTAATGCCGGTCTTGACGACCAAAGCATTGGTGTTGGGCTTAAAGCCTTGCGGATTCACTTGTGTATAGAATCCGTTCGGGTAGGGGCCGCTGCCATAGCCGTTCATGAAATGGCCTTCGATTTTCACGTTCCAGAACCGATTCAGGTCAACTCGCCCAGTGATGACTTTGTCGTAGTCGTGATCCGCGGGCAGGCCAGTGTCAGTCGTCGAAGGATAAACTGCGGAGAGAGCTCCGCTTACGACGTTCGTGATTGTGTAGTGAGAGTAGTAGGAGCCGACTTGAAGGCGTTTGCTGATCCGGAAAGCTCCGGACACATACCAACCGCGTACGTCGGCTAAGCTCTCGGAAGTGCCGCCGAAGAGTTGTTGGTTGCGCCAGTAACGGCGATACTCCGAGTCGATCCGCAATCTGCCCACGGTGTACTCGCCGTAGAACTGATTAGTCCAGTCGGCCTTCGAGGCTTCAGCGTATGGCACCAACCCTGCCCAAGGGTTAAACGGGTTTATCGCCGTGCCCCTGCTGGTGATGTCCTCATTCACGCGTGATGCTCCGAATAGAAGGGCCTTTAGCGGCGCGTTCCAGCGAAGATCCGCGCCGTACTGCAGCCCGCCAAAGCTCGTAATATGGCCTCCGAAACTACCTAAATAAAACGGATAGCCGCTATAGATGCTGTCGTTGCGATGCCCAGCGTAAGCCGTGTAAGAAAGATCGCCGAAACGATGCTTGAGGGAAATCGTGCCGTAGACATCGCCACCGAGGTGAGCAATGGTGGCGTCTCTTAGGTCTATGGGATAGACGCTTTGCGGAAGCAGCGCGAAGGGGCGTAGGAAATCCAGGTCCTGAGTGTCGTTATAGAGACCGAGCGTGGTTTTTACTTTTCCGCCGCGAAGCCCGAACCAGCTCTTGAAGCGATAATCCGCAAACGCCCAGTCCAGCGAGGGATGGTATTGTCCAAGTTGGCCGAGGTTGCGGTTGTAACCTTGGGCGCCGATCCGCAGCCTATCGGTGACCTCCGACGACATGTTGAGCCCGAAATCAGTCCACGCCGCGCTGCCTTGGCTCGTGTTCATGGTCAGCCAATTGTTGTCGTTGGTGTAGACGAATCCCTGCGAGGCGAAGCCATGCACCTGAACCATACGGTCAAACAGCTTGAATTCCTGCGCCTGCAGGGCGATTCGACCTCCGCCCAAGCAGACACAGAGAAAGGCTAGTCCGAGCATTCGTCGATACATAGGTCTCCCGGAGAAGTTCGCGCCTACTCTGAAGCATCGGCAGGTTGAAGAAAACCCTGAGTGCAAGCTGCATGAGAAGAAGACAAGAAATATACGATCAGGATGACGACGGTAACGG
>DATHOK010000332.1:0-10455 GCA_035484995.1 Verrucomicrobiia bacterium
ATTTGGCGAGTAAAAGGCAGCCCAACTAGGTTAAGCTCCCCTTTCATCAAAGCGATTGGCGAAGAGCTCTTCCTGATAGCGCCAGTAAGGTCCGTCAGCGATGTATCAATCCCTCAGCATGAGATTGTGTCCATGTCGCACGGGAGAGTGCGAATCGTATCAAAATCCGCACCCCGAGCAAGGGCCAAGAAGGCGTCCAAATAGAGGAAAGCCCCTTTTCCTTTCAACAACTTACCCCCACCCAATCCCCCAATCAACCGCTAAACCCCATTTTTCCCCCGTTCGTTGAGATAAAGATGCGTAACCCCTTCCCCTCCAATAGCATCACAACAGACCAATACCCAGGGAAAAGTGTAAGAACCAGGTTCAACTCCAGGGGAGAACCATAAGCAGTAGGGTTTGTGGTCAAGGTTTTGTGGTAAGGATCGAAGGCGAAGCTGAGGCAAGTGTCCGCCCGGGTTTTTTCCTAAGACCGAACGCCCAAGACCCGAACACCAGAAAAGCTAGGAGCCGCTAACGCATGCGCAAGCCGATCAAATACGTAGAGAAAGCAGTAACCGTCGCCGCCAAAGGCGCTTGGGTAGTCTTCGACCGGATGAATCGCATCAAGCCCAACCCATCGCCCACGCCCAAGTGGTCCGACAAGCCTCTGCTCAAGTCCTACGAGAAGTCGAAGCCGCCCCTCGGCTGGCCGCGCTCCACCGATTCTCTTTGCCCGAAGTGTGTCCCGGAAATCCGCCAGCAGATTCTCGACGGCAAACTGCCGCACGAAGTTCTGATGAACGAAAAAGTCGGCGAGATCAAAGCCACCATCATCGAACGCGACGGCAAGATTTTGATGGTGAAAGATTGCCCGAAACACGGCCACTTCGAAGACGTGATGTCCATCGACACCGAATTCTCTAAGCACCTCGAAGATGTTTTCCCCGGCCGCGACATCGCCGCGCACAACGACGAAAAGCTCCACCATCACGGATCTTCAACCGTGAAATACGGACGCGGCTCGGTTCTGACAATTGATCTGACCAACCGCTGCAACATGATGTGCGATCCCTGCTTCATGGACGCCAACCAGGTAGGCTTCGTCCACGAACTCACGTGGGAAGAAATCAAGACCATGCTCGACAACGCCATCACCATCAAACCTCGCCGGCAGATGAGCGTGCAGTTCTCCGGCGGCGAGCCAACGTTGAGCCCGTACTTCCTCGACGCAGTTCGCTACGCCAGAAAAGTCGGATACAACTCCGTGCAGGCGGCAACCAACGGAATCGAATTCGCAAAAAGTTTTGAATTCTGTCAGCAGGCGGTAGAAGCAGGCATGCGCTACGCGTACCTGCAATTCGACGGAATCGGAAACGCCGCCAACGCCCACCGCATGGTAGGCAACCTATTCGACGTAAAACTGAAGGCGATCGAAAACCTCCACAAGGCCGGAGTAGAAATCGTCCCGGTAGTAACCATCGTAAACGGCATCAACAACGAACAGGTAGGAAGAATCATCAAGTTCGCATTGGACAATCCAAAAACAATCAGCTTCCTGAGCTTCCAACCAGTAAGCTTCACCGGCCGCGACGAAGCCGTAACCGACGACCGCCGCCAAGCCCAGCGCTACACCCTCTCTCACTTGGCCCACGACGTAAAAAATCAAACCGGTCTAGGCGAACCATCCCGCGACTGGTTCCCAATAAGTTTCATGGGAACATTCTCAGACTGGGCCGACCTGATGCACGCCAACGACGTGAAAAACGACTGGGGCCAACTAAGTTGTGGCTGTCACCCTAATTGCGGGACTGGGATGGCGGTGATGATTGATAAGGAGACTAAGGAGGCTGTTCCGGTTACTGCTTTTCTGGCGGGGGATCAGCTGGCTAAGGATATTGCCAAGGTTAATGATGCGGCGCGGGGGAAGTTTCTTACTGCGTTTGGCATGGGGTTGTGTTTGATGAAGAATTACGATCCGTATCAGGCGCCTACGCATTTCAAGATGATGGATCTGTTGAGGAAGTTTGACAAGAATTACAACGTCACGGGGAAGAACTACGGCAAGGTCGGTCCGGACCGGACGGTTGACGACGTGATGAAACGGCGGACGAACGACCGCTGGAACTTCCTGTTCATCGCGGGGATGTGGTTCCAGGATCTGTTCAACTACGACTTCCGGCGCACGGAGCAGTGCATTATTCCTTACGCCACGCAGGAAGGGGAGATCTCGTTCTGCGCTTACAACACGGGTGTGGGATGGCGGAACATCATCGAGAAGATGCACATGACGGCCACGCTCACCAAGTGGTATGAAGAGCATGGGCGGCACGAGATTTTCGCCGGCGGCAAAAAAGTGAAGATGGAAGACGAGCACGCCGACTATCTCAAGCTGCGCGAAGAGATCGTTACCACGGAACTGCAGCACGATCTGGACAACCTCGGGATCGCGAAGAACGCGCGCGAGGAGAAGAAGCGGGCGCGAGATGCGAAGGCGGCTTTGGCTGTCGACCATTCGGAGACTCCGGTTGCGGGGCATCGTGGGCCGCAAAAGAATGATGAGGCCTACAACGCGCGCATGGCTTCGCTGTATCGCGAAGTTGTGTTGAAAGAGAAGCCCGCGGTGGCGGAGAATGGATTCATTCCGCTCGGCGCGCTGGGCAAGGCGAACGGGAGTGAAGCGCCTGCGGCGAAGCCGGAAGTGGCCGAGCCTGTGGCTGGGGACTAGCTCTCAGCTGTCAGTCAAAACAAACGGGCTGCCTTCGGGCGGCCCGTTTTGTTTTTGATTTGATGTGGGGAACGAAAGCCGGAGCGTGCCGGTCAAAATCACGACGCCTCTTGCGGCGCCGTATCCCACCCTCGCAGGGAACGCGAGGATGGGGCACCCATTTTCGTGGTGCTGCATGGATGGGCCAGCCCTCCGAAGCTCTTTTTCGACGCGCTGGTTCTAGATTGATTGTCGTTGTCAAATATTTCACTTTACGAAGACACCGCAACCGGCGTAGTTCGCCGCTCATCCTAACCTCAAGTTGTCTTGTGTTTGAGGTCGGTTACGGCCATTCGCTTGGTAGACTAAGCCTTGCGCACCGCTGACCTCGCAACAATAATGCAGTGAGGGCAAACACAGAAAGGGGAATACGATGCAATTTCAGAGTGACTACTTCAATGCTTATCACAACCTAAAGCTGACACGAGATGACAAAGGCGTGCTGGTTGCCGAAGTCCACACCAACGGCGGGCCGTGCATTATGACCGCGCAATCTCACACGGAATTTGTCGATGGGTTCTACCGGATTTCGCAAGACCGCGCGAACAAGATCGTAATCCTAACGGGCGCGGGTGGGCAGTTCATTACGGATGTCGATTGGTCCTCCTTCGGCAACGCCGCCGATCCCGGCGTCTGGAGCCAGGTTCACGATGAGGGTGTTCAGGTTTTGGAGAACATTGCCAACATACGTGTCCCGGTCATCGCGGCAATCGAGGGGCGTGCTCACGTGCATTCAGATTACGCGCTACTTGCCAGTGTAATTGTGGCGGCAGAGGGCGCGACTTTCGAGGATGTGGCCCATTTCTCCCAGGGCGTTGCGCCCGGCGACGGAATTTTCACCACCTGGAGTTATCGCGCGGGAGCGGGACGAGCGGAGGCATTCCTGCTGAATCCACAGCCGCTAACGGCGCGTACCGCATATGAATGGGGAGTGGTTGCAGAAGTTGTGCCGAATGGCAAGGCGCTGAGCCGGGCACGGGAATTGGCGCAATTGTATTTGAAGGCTCCTGAAGTGACGCGCCGCAATACGCGCATACATTTCATCCAACCGTTAAAAGAGCGCATTGTACGAGAAGTCGGGTATGGATTGTCACTCGAGGGGGCGTCAGCGGCTGACCTGGTGAAGTCAATGAGAGCACAGAATGAACCTGTCGCTCAGAAAGAAAAAGTCGCATGAAGACCGTCGAAAGCAATCGGAGTGTGGATTTCTAGGGGAGCATGTTGCCGATGCGGCGGATTTGGGCGCCTACGGCTTTTAGTTTTTCTTCTATTTTTTCGTAGCCGCGGTCGATGTGGTAGACGCGGTCGATTATGGTTTCGCCGTCGGCTACTAAGGCGGCCAGGACTAGACTCGCGCTGGCGCGGAGGTCGGAGGCCAGGACTGCGGCGGCGCTTAGCGGAGTTTTGCCTCGGACTACGGCGCGGTGGCCTTCGATTTTTATGTTGGCGCCCATGCGAACTAATTCCTGGGCGTGCATGAAGCGGTTCTCGAAAATGTTTTCGGTGATGATGCTGGTGCCTTCGGCTTGCGTGGCCAGGGCCATGAATTGGGCCTGCATGTCGGTGGGGAAGCCCGGATACTCTTCGGTGTTGAGGTCGGAGGCGGTGAAGGGGTTGTCTCCCATTACGCGGACGGAGTCTTTGGTGGATTTGGTTTTGACTCCCGACTCTTTTAGTTTGCTGAGGATTGCGTCGAGGTGAGCGGGATCACAGGAGGAGATGTTTAGATCGCCGCCGGTTAGGGCTCCGGCGATCAAGAAGGTGCCAGCTTCGATGCGGTCGGGGATGATGCGATGGCGGGCGCCTTTTAGTTTGGTCACTCCTTTTATTTTTATGGTGGGTGTGCCTGCACCGTGAATCTTGGCTCCCATTTTGTTTAGGAGCGCGGCGAGGTCGGCCACTTCGGGTTCGCGGGCGGCGTTTTGCAGAATGGTTTCGCCTTCGGCTAGCGTTGCGGCCATTAGAAGGTCTTCGGTTCCCGTGACGGTGATTTTGTCGAAAACAATTTCGGTGCCGCGGAGGCGGTCGGCTGTCGCTTCTACGTAGCCGTGCTCTTGTTTTATTTTTGCGCCTAAGAGTTCGAGGCCTTTGATGTGAAGGTCGATGGGGCGCTGGCCTATGGCGCAGCCGCCGGGGAGGGATACGCGGGCGCGGCCGCAGCGTGCTACGAGCGGGCCTAGAACCAGCGTGGAGGCGCGCATGGTTTTGACTAGCTCGTAAGAGGCTTCGGGGCTGGCCAGATTTTTGCAGTGGATGGTGGTGCGGTGCTGGGCGCGTCCATAGCCTAGTTCGACTTCGGCTCCCATGGCGGCCAAGAGGTTGCGCGTGGTTTGGATGTCGCGGACTTGGGGGATGTTTTCCAGGATTACCGGCTCATCGGTCAGGAGAGCTGCGGCCATGCAGGGGAGGGCGGCGTTTTTTGCTCCGCTTACGCGGACGGTGCCTAGGAGTGGGGAGCCGCCGCGGATTACTAGTTTATCCATTGGGTTAAGGGTACGGGGTAACGGGTTATTTTAGCGGGGAATTGCGGTGGGGATGGTAATCGAGAGGGCACGGGGCTGGTTGGGTGCATCCCAAGTTTGACCGGTGTAAAACAAAACGGCATACCAACGGTCCTCAAGACGACTTACACGAAGGACCTTGCCGGATATCCCGTCGAACTTGCCGGGCTCGTGCTTCTTAGCCGCCGCCGCGAGCGAATCGGTGGGATCGAAAACAAGGTATACGTAAGTGTTTCCCGCTCCTGGGAACCCCCAGCCGTCCCACTCGACGCGCTTTAATTCTCCGTTCGGCGGCGCGGATTGGGCCAGGACCTCGGCTTTATAGCGCCGCGACCCCAAGAGCCATCTCATATTGTTGCGAATCGCGTAATGATTGGTGAAAAGAGCGAACGAAAAAATCCAGAACACCGCCAGCATGGACAGTATCGCTAAGCAAAGGCTGGATTTCCTTCCGATCGCCGCAAACAGCAAGAAAAGGAGCAAGAAGAGGCTGACGAGGACAACTGGGAGGAGGTAGAGCAAGCTGTCGGATTTCCCGAATGTATCGAGAAGACCAAGGGCAATCGCGGCTAACGCGGTATAAACCGGCAGCCGCCAGTTGAAGCGTTCTCTTGCGCTTTAGTCCTTCACGATCCGACGTTTCCTGTCGCGCGAGGTGTTCTGAGTCTAACATCCTTACGCGGTCTGCGACCCCTATCCCAAAAGCACAAACTCCTCAGCGGCTAAAGCCGGGTCTGTTTTTGATGTTTTACGGCACGATTGAAGTCGTGCCCTTCCCGTGCTTGTGCGACCACGACTTTGATCGCGAGCGATTAGCCGGGCCCTCCGCCAGCAACATCGTGGAAACGCCTTGAGTCGGCGCTGGTTGCGCTGGCGTTACCGGGGTCCTTCGACTGCGCTGCCGTCCGTTTCGCGGACGGCAACTTCGCTCAGGATGACAGGTTGGATGGAGGCCCAAGAACCCCACTTCTCGCGCAAAGGACGCGTGAGAAATGGGGCGCCCGGCTTCGTCGTGAGGACGCCTTGACGCGCCTCTGGTTATGCGAGCATTGCAGGGGTCCTTCGACTGCGTTGCCCTCCGCTTCGCGCAGGGCAACTTCGCTCAGGATGACACGCAAAAAAGGATCTGAAAATCGGTTAGCTAGCTGCGGCACATAGGCTCTATTTTGCTAGCGCTATGGCCTCGCGGACGTGGCCTTTTGCTTTCTTCAGAGCGGCTTGGGCTAGGGGGCGGGTTGCTCCGGCGGCTAGCATTACGAGGGCTACTGGCGTCTTGTTGCCGGAGGCTTTCAGGGCTTGGGTTGCGGATTCGCGAGTGGCTCCGGTGGCGCATTCGAGGATTCTTATGGCGCGATCGAGCAGCTTGGAATTTTTGGGGGCTACGTTGACCATGAGGTTGCCGTAGACGTAGCCGAGGCGCGTCATGGCTGCGGTGGAGATGATGTTGAGAACCATTTTGTGGGCGGTGCCGGCCTTCATGCGGGAAGAGCCGGCGAGGACTTCGGGACCAACTTGGGTGACGATGGCGAAATGGGCGGCGCGTTCTAGCGGGGAATTCGGATTGCAGGTCAGGGCGATGGTGTGGGCGCCGCGCCGGCGGGCTTCGGTGATGGCAGCTACGGTGAAGGGAGTGCGTCCGCTGGAGGCGATGCCCAGGACTACGTCTTTCTTGGTGGGCTTGCGGCGGGACATTTCTTGGCGGCCAGCTGCGGAGTCGTCCTCGCTGGTCTCGGATTCGGAGGCTAGAGCTTTGTTGCCGCCGGCGAGGATGAACTGGACGGAGCGGGGGTCGGTGTTGAATGTGGGTGGGCACTCGACGGCGTCGAGGGCGGCGATGCGGCCGCTGGTTCCGGCGCCTACGTAGATGAGGCGTCCGCCTTGGCGGAGGGCGGCGGCTACTTGATCGATGGCACGGGCAATTTGCGGGAGAGCGCGGTTTACGGCCAGGGCGACGGTGGCGTCTTCGGCGTTGATGAGGCGGGCAATCTCGAGGGAGGATTTGCGGTCGAGGTCGCTCGCGGACTGGTTCGGTTGCTCGGTGCTTAGGCGGCGGAGAGTGGATGGCTTGCGATTCAAGTTAGCCTTTCGGGATCGGAGCGTGTTCATTCTAACCGCTTTTCATGGAACTGCCCGGCTTAGTTGAGGAAAGCGGGAGCAAGAGCAAGAACAAGAGCAACATCAAAAGCAGCGGGCAGGGGTGCCCGCTCCACGCGAAGAGAGCCTCACTCCTTCAGGGCTTCGATTATGGCGTCGTGGAATTTGGGGCGGATTTGTTTGATGGCCTGGTTGGAGGAGTCGGGCCAGGTGCGGTTGGTCAGCAGAGTTATTGAAAGCTGGCGGGCGGGATCGATCCAGAGAGAGGTTCCGGTGTAGCCGAGGTGGCCGAAAGATTGTGGAGAGAAATATTTTCCGGATTGTGATGGGGCAGAGGGAGTGTCCCAGCCGAGGGCTCGAGACGTGCCTGGGGGCGTGGATTCGCGGCGGGTGAAGAGCGCTACGGTTTCTGGGCGGAGGATGGGGCTTCCGTGGTTCAGCATGGCTTGGGCGAATTTTGCGAGGTCTTCGGCGGTGGAGAAAAGTCCGGCGTGGGGAGCGACGCCGCCGAGGACGCTGGCGTTTTCGTCCTGGACTTCGCCTTGGATGATTCTTCTTCTGAAAGTTTGATCGTCGGCGGTGGGAGGAATCTTTGCGCGGATTTCGAGCGGCGGATTGAAAGTGGTGTGGGTCATGGCAAGCGGGGCGAAGATTTCGCGCTGCGAGAAGCGGTCGAGGGATTCGTCGGCCAGGCGTTCCAGAGCGGTGCCGAGGATGATGAATCCGATGTCGCTGTATTCGGTACGGGTGGCAGGGTCGACGGCTAGTGGTGTGGTGAAGGCGGCTTCGAGGAGTTCGGCGCGGGTGCGGGCTTTCAGGAAAAACTTTTCGTGGGCGGGCAGGCCGGAGGAGTGGGTTAGCAACATGCGGAGGGTTACTTCCTGGCGGCGGGGATCTCTTGCGGCGTCGGTTGTGAATTCGGGGACTATCGCTGAGACTGGGGCTTCGAGATCGAGCAGGCCACGCTCGTAGAGGAGCATGGCTATCGTTGTGGTGGCTACTGCTTTGGTTAGGGAGGCTAGGTCGAAGAGTGTGGTGGGGTGGACTGCGTCTTGCCCACCCTCTCGCAAAGAACGCGAGGAGGATGGGGCACCCGCTTCAGATGTGAAACTTCCGAGGGCTTTGAGGGCTACTAGACTTCCGCTGTGAGTTACGGCTACGGAGGCTGCCGGGAAAGCTTTCTGGTTGATTGCTTCATGCAGAATGGCGAAGGCCGGGGCGAAGATTTTGTCTTGATGCTTGAAGGCTTCGAGCAGAGTGGATGAGGGGTGCGGTGCGGGCATCGAGAGATCCGTGTTATGGCAGATCATGATACGGCAGATCATGATATGGCATAAGTGGCACTCCCTTACTTGAGTTTCTTGAGTCATACCGCCTGAGTTGTGTAGAGTCAGGACATCCTTCCTTTCGAATCAAACTCGCGAAATAAAGCGCGCGGAGTGGTGTTTGCTCTGAGCGTGTTGCTGGCTTGCGTTCTCAGCGCTACTGGGCAGGGCGCGGCCGGTGCCGGTGGCGAGAAGTCCGGGCTTCGCCCGGACGGGCAGCCGAAGGCGGCTGTCCCCACACGTGCGGTTGCGCTGCCGGCTGTGGATGCTGCTATTGAGCAGGCTGTTGGCGAGGCGCAGATTCCGGGAGCGGTGCTGATTGTCGGTCATCACGGGCAGGTCATCTACCGGAAGGCTTACGGGTCGCGGGCTTTGGAGCCGCGGCGCGAGGCGATGACTCTGGATACGGTGTTTGATCTGGCTTCGCTGACCAAGGTGATTGCTACTACTACGGCCGTGATGCAACTAGTGGAGCAGGGGAGGGTGCGGCTGAATGATCCGGTGGCGAAGTATTTGCCGGAGTTTGCGCAGAATGGGAAGGACGACATTACGGTGCGGCAGTTGCTGATCCACTTCTCTGGCCTAGAGCCGGATCTGGATTTAAAGGCTACGTGGGAAGGGAAGCAGACGGCCTATGGGATGGCGTTTGCGGATGCGCCGCAGGAGGCTCCGGGGTCGAGGTTCACCTATAGCGATGTTAATTTTATTGTGCTGGGGGCGCTGGTCGAGCGCGTGTCGGGAGAGACGCTGGATGAATATGTGCAGCGGCATATTTTTGTGCCGCTGAAGATGACGCGGACGCGGTATGCGCCTCCGGCGGCGTGGCTACCTAAGATTGCGCCGACGCAGTATGACGAGAATGAGCACATGCTGTGGGGCGTGGTGCATGATCCTACGGCGCGGCGGATGGGTGGCGTGGCGGGGCATGCCGGGCTGTTTTCTACTGGAGATGATCTGGCGAAGTTTGCGCAGACTTTGCTGGATGGGGGCGACGGGATTTTGTCAGAGCTGACGGTGGAGAAGATGACGCGGCCGGAGCAGCCGCCCGCGGCTCCGGTGCTGCGGGGGTTTGGGTGGGACATTGATTCTCCGCTTTCGTCGAACCGGGGGGATTTGCTGCCGGTGGGTAGTTATGGGCATACGGGATGGACTGGAACATCGATCTGGGTCGATCCAACGACCGAGACTTACATTATTCTGCTGACGAATGCGGTGCATCCGCGAGGCGGGAATGCGATTGCTTTGCGGACCAAGGTGGCGACAGCGGTGACGGCGGCCTTGCATTTGACTACGAGCGAGAAAGAGGCGCTGCGCTGGCAGAGCATTACCGGGTACAACGAGGCGCTGAGCGCGGCGCGGCATGTGAGCACGCGCAACGGCAGCGTGAAGAATGGGATTGATGTGCTGGAGGAGCATGGGTTCGATGTGCTCCAGGTTGCCGGAGGCAAGAAAAAGATTGGAGTAGTGACCAACCAGACAGGCGTGGATTTGGAGGGGCGGCGGACGATTGATGTGCTGGCTGCGGCTTCGGGGGTGACGCTCGGGGCGATTTTCAGTCCGGAGCATGGGGTGACGGGATCGCTGGATACTACTGATGTGAGTAATTCCAAGGATGCGGCTACCGGGGTTACGGTTTACAGCGTTTATGGAGCTAAAGATGCGGATCGGCGGCCGGCGCCCGAAGTGATGAAGTCGCTCGATGCGGTGGTGATCGATATTCAGGATGCGGGGGTGCCGTTTTATACCTACGAGACGACGATGGGATATTTTCTGGAGGCGGCGGCTGCGG
>DATHOK010000333.1:0-31616 GCA_035484995.1 Verrucomicrobiia bacterium
CCGATCCCCATGCTCTATTGCGAAAAAGATGGTATCGTCCCGGTGCCCGAAAAAGACTTGCCGGTAATTTTGCCGGAAAATGTCGACATTGCACACGCCCTGGGGTCCCCGCTCGGCAGTTTGCCCGAGTTCGTGAACACCACGTGTCCCAAGTGCGGAGGCCCGGCGCGCCGCGAGACAGACACTATGGACACCTTCGTCGATTCTTCCTGGTATTTCTATCGCTACACCGACGCGCACAACGACCGCGCTCCGTTCGATTCTAAAAAAGCGCAGTATTGGTTCCCCATCGACCAGTACATCGGCGGGGTCGAACACGCCATCCTTCACCTTATCTACTCGCGCTTCTGGACCAAGTTCATGCGCGATCTGGGATTGGTCACGAACGACGAACCGGTAGAGCACTTGTTTACGCAAGGGATGGTGATTAAAGACGGCGCAAAAATGTCGAAGAGCCTCGGCAACGTCGTCAGTCCGGACGAAATGGTGGCGCGCTACGGGGCCGATGCCGCGCGCCTCTACAGCCTTTTTGCCGCTCCGCCCGACCGCGATCTCGACTGGCAGGATTCGGGCATCGCGGGGATCCAAAGATTCCTGGGAAAGGTCTATCGATTCGTCCAAAGAAATGCCGCCAGTGGCTCAAACGCATCGGCGGAGACGTTGCTTGGGGGTTCCCTCTCGCCACAAGCACGACAGATCCAACGTAAGTTGCACCAAACCATCAAGCGAGTAAGCGATGACTTTCAGGGTCGCTGGCACTTCAACACCTGCATTTCCGCGATCATGGAACTGGTGAATGTGTTGCATGACATGGAAGATGCGATAGCACAGAACGTCATCCCGGTAACACTTGTGGCCGAAGTGCAGCGCAGCCTAGTGCTGTTGCTCGCGCCATTCGCTCCCTACCTCGCTCACGAACTCTGGGAGATGCTCGGCGAAAAGGGAAATCTGCTCAAAGCTCCCTGGCCCAAATACGATGCTGCTCTGGCCAAAGAAGAAGAGCTTGAAATCCCAGTCCAGATCAACGGCAAGCTGCGCAGCCGGATCGTCGTGCCTGCTGACGCTGCTGAGGATTTTATCGTCGAACGCGTACTCGCCGACGAGAAGGTGCAATCTGCAATCGCGGGCAAGCAAATCGTGAAGACAATCTTCGTTCCCGGCAAGCTCGTCAACCTCGTAGTGCGATAGATTCATGCCCCGCGTCTCGCCCACACTCGAAGGCTTTCGCGCAAGTTTTCGCCGGCCCTCGCTTACCCTGGCCGAGATTACCTGGCGCTGGACTGTCGGCGCGGTCGGCTGGGCGTTAGTTTTTTTCTGGTTAATCGAATTTCTCAACACGCTACCTGTGACCCGGGGCGACGAGACACTTCTATCGACCAGACAACCCTTGCTCATCGGACGAGCGATCTCGCACATCCTTCGTGGCAGCTTGAATCGTGCCGTCCTGGCAGCGTTGCTCGCAGCGTTCGCCCTCTCGTTGCTTTGGATCATCATAGCCTCCATCGGACGCGCTGCCACAGTCCGTGCTCTGCTCGAGTATTTTCGTAGAGGCATTGCCGGCCACAGCGCGGCTGAAACAAATAGCGCGAGAGAGGCCCGGCCTTTTCGCTCGCTGACCGGTTTGAACTTCCTGCGCTTGGCATTGGTGTTGGCAGCGATGCTCGCCTTCGTAGGCGCCGCTATTCTTGCCGGCTTTGCCTCGCCTGATTCGCACCCTCGGCCTGGCCTGGTTTTCATTTTTTTCCTGCCGTTGGCAGGACTGATCTGCATAGCATGGCCAGCTCTGAACTGGTTGCTCTCGCTCGCTGGCGTGTTCGCGGTTCGCGACGGTGAGGACACGCTCGGCGCGCTCTCCGCCGCCGTCGTTTTTTTTCGAGAACGACCCGGACCAGTATTTGCCGTGAGCACATGGACAGGGCTAGCGCACCTGATAGCTTTCAGCGTTGCCACGACGCTGGTATCGGTCCCGCTCGCCTTCTTCCAGATCGCTCCCTGGCGACTGGTGATCATCGGCATGTTTCTGGTGACGCTAGGGTATTTTGGGGTTGTGGATTGGTTATATATGGCGCGTCTCGCTGGCTACGTCTGCATAGCCGAAATGCCTGACATTCCTGTTCCCTCTATGCCGATCCCAATTCCTCCGGCACCGGAGCGGACCTCCATCGATCGTGACGAGACGATCCTGAGCGACGTTCCGAACCTGGCTGTACAGGCCTAGCTCGCTAGTCTCTACGATCTAGTTCTTTACACGGGACTGCTGATTTGAGAAACTCATCCGTGGAACCCCAATCCAGGCTTAACGAATCGATCGTCATCCTCGACTTTGGCGCGCAGTATACGCAGCTCATCGCGCGCCGCATCCGCGAACAAAATGTTTTTTCCGTAGTGCTGCCATGCACTGCTTCGCTCGACGAGGTTAAGAGTTCCTCTCCTGTGGGCATCGTGCTCTCGGGAGCGCCTTGGTCGGTTTATGACAAAGGTGCGCCGCCGGCGGACCCTGGCGTCTTCGAGTTGGGGCTGCCTGTGCTTGGCATCTGTTATGGGCTGCAGTTCATGGTACACACTCTCGGCGGCAAGGTCCGTCCGGCAAACAAACGCGAGTACGGGCATGCGGAAGTCGATATCGTCGCTGAATCGGTGCTGTTCCAGGGACTGGCCAAGCGGCAAGCGGTGTGGATGTCGCACGGTGACGAGGCGCTTGAACTGCCTCCGGGGTTTGAGCTCACGGCGAGGACTTCGCATGCCGTCGCCGGAATTCAGAATGTCGAGAAGAGATGGTTTGCAGTGCAGTTCCATCCTGAAGTTCATCACACGCGAAACGGTACGGAGATCCTGCGCAATTTTGTCTTTCAGATTTGCGGGGCCAAGCCCTTGTGGACACCGCAGCATTTCATCGATTCGACGGTCGAGCACGTCAGGCGACAAGTGGGCAAGGGACGGGCGATCTGCGCGCTTTCGGGCGGAGTCGATTCCTCGGTTGCGGCGGTGCTGGTGGATCGGGCTCTGCGCGATGCTCGCGGCAAGTCGCGGCTGACTTGCATCTTCGTGAACAACGGCGTGCTGCGCAAGAATGAGTTTGAGAAAGTGCAGAAGACTTTGCACGACAAGCTTGGGCTGCGGCTGGACGCGGTCGACGCAACCGAGCGCTTTCTTGGAAAGCTCAAAGGCGTTAGTGATCCCGAGAAGAAGCGAAAGATCATCGGCAATGAATTCATCAAAGTGTTCGAGCGGGAGGCTCGCCGCATTGAGCAAGAAGAGGGCAAAGTGAATTGGCTGGTGCAGGGGACCCTTTACCCGGATGTGATCGAGTCGCGCTCGGTGCGAGGACCGTCGCAGGTGATCAAGTCGCATCATAACGTCGGCGGGCTTCCGAAAAAAATGAAGCTGAAGCTGATCGAGCCCCTGAAGGATTTGTTCAAAGATGAAGTCCGCAAGATTGGCCGCGACCTGGGCATGCCGGAGGAAATCTTGCAACGACAGCCGTTCCCGGGGCCCGGGCTGGCGGTGCGCGTTTTGGGAGAAGTCACGCCGGAGCGGCTGGCGCTATTGCGCGAGTGTGACGACATTGTGGTCACCGAGATCAAGATTGCCGGTCTCTATACGAAAATCTGGCAGTCGTTTGCCGTGCTGCTGCCGGTAATGTCCGTGGGCGTGATGGGCGACATGCGGACTTATGCTTACACATGTGCGATTCGGGCAGTGAGTTCTGAGGATGGCATGACTGCTGACTGGGTCGCGCTGCCACACGAAGTGTTGAAAACAATTTCTTCGCGGATTGTGAATGAGGTGAAAGGCGTGAACCGCGTGGTGTACGACGTTACTTCCAAACCTCCGGGCACGATCGAGTGGGAGTAAGACAGTTCTCGGTTTCCGTTTCTAGCTCTGGTCGCGGTGTACGGTGTCTATCGAAAAGGCGGGGAGGCAGACGGCGATGTACTCGGCGCCGCCTTCCTGGGGGGTGGAGTAGCGGATCCACTCGCCGGCGTAGGCGATCACGGCTTGTCCGGCAGCAACGTCGATCGAACCGTTTTCGTGTTCGACGTGCAGAGTGCCCTTGAGGACGATGGTGAACTCGTCGAAGGCGGGAGTCTGCCCCGGCTCGAGCCATCCGGCAGGGCTGCGCATGTGCGCTACGCTTGCGGACGAAGTTTTGGAGTTGACGCGGCCGATGTATTCGTCGATTAGCTTGGGTTTGTTGCCGGAGGATTGGATGCGTGTGGGCTGCGGGATTAGGGTCGGCATGGTCGGTCCTGGTTGTCAGTACGCATATTATTAGATCACGGCACTAGCGGTCGGTGCTGCCGGTTACACTGCGGACGTATCAGTTACAATCCTCGGTTATGTTCTATCGTTCGGATAATCGATCGCCCGATCAACTGCGGCCCGTTTCTATCGTCCCCGACTTTATTACCACGGCAGAGGGATCGGTGCTCATTGAGGTCGGAAACACAAGAGTGATTTGCACGGCATCGATTGAAGAAGCGGTGCCGTCGTTTATGCGGAACTCGGGGAAGGGATGGATTTCGAGTGAGTATGCGATGATTCCGCGGGCTACGCTGACGCGGACTCCGCGGGAGGTGGCGAAGGGGCGGCCAAGCGGACGGACGCATGAGATCCAGCGGCTGATTGGGCGGTCGCTGCGCGCCGTGACTGATTTGACGCGGCTGGGCGAGCGCACGGTTTGGATTGATTGCGACGTGATTCAAGCCGATGGAGGGACGCGGACTGCTTCGATTACTGGGGCGTTTGTGGCTTTAGGACTTGCGCTGGAGAAGTTGGTGGAGGCTGGGACCTTGACTTCGGTTCCATTGAGGGATTTTGTGGCCGCGATTAGTGTGGGGATTGTGGATGGGGAAATCCTGCTTGACCTTTGTTACGAGGAAGACTCGCGGGCTGACGTGGACATGAATTTCGTAATGACTGCCGGGCACAAGATGGTAGAAGTGCAGGCTACGGCTGAACGGCAGGCTTTTGACGATGCGCAGTTTGCCAAGATGCTTGCTTTTGCTCGGTCGGGGGTGCAGTCGCTGATTGCCAAGCAGCAAGGGGTTTTGAGCGGGTTAACTTTGCGGCAGTGAGCCGAGCGCACGCCTCGCTGTGCTTGGCTGGACGGCCGAGGTGGCCGTCCCCAGGTGCTGGGCTCGACGGCGATTCGGCGTTGGGCGCTGCCTGCGGGTTCTACTGCTTTTGCTTTGCCACCCATTCGTGGATTCTGGTGGATAGAACGTCCATCGGCAGAGCCCCGGCGCCCAGGACTTCGTCGTGAAAATTGCTCAGGCTGAATTTGTCGCCTAATTGATCTTTGGCGTACTGGCGCAGCTTGAGGATCTCCAGTTGGCCGATCTTGTATCCCAGCGCCTGGGCTGGCCAAGCCATGTAGCGGTCGGTCTCGCTCTGCACTTCGGCTTCGTCGATGGCGGAGTGGTCGTGGAAGAAATCTACTACCTGCTGGCGAGTCCAGTGTTTGTAGTGGAAGCCGGTGTCGACGACGAGGCGGATGGCGCGGAGCATGTCGTCCTGCAGGTGACCGTAGTAGCTGTAGGGATCCTGGAAAAATCCAATCTCTTTTCCTAAACGCTCCGAGTAGAGAGCCCAACCTTCGGTATACGCGGTGTAGTACTCGTTCTGACGGAAGGGTGGAAGCTGCGGCAGTTCCTGGGCGATGGCGATCTGCATGTGGTGGCCCGGGATGCCTTCATGGTAGGCCGTGGTTTCAAAGTCGAGCGTAGTCCCCTTCTCGAAGTTGCCGGTGTTGACCATGATGTGAGCGGGGCGCGAGCCATCCTGAGCTCCCGGAACGTAGTGCGTTGAGGCCTCTTTCTCCGTGTATTCCCCGATGGACATGACTTCCAGCTTTGCTTTAGGAAGGCGTCCGAACATGCTCGGCAGCTTCAGATACATTTGGTCGGTGTACTTTTGATAGAGATCGAGGATTTCCTGGCGCGAATGCACGTGGACCTTAGGATTGGTTGGGAGCGAGGCGCTGAAGCTTTTGAGGTCTTTGTAGCCCAGTTGATTGACGACCTGTAGCATGCGAGCTTCGATGTCTTTGACCTGAGCCAGACCAATCTGGTGAATTTCTTCGGGCGTGAGATTGGTGGTGGTGCTCTCCTTCACGCGGAAGGCGTAGCGCTCGGGGCCATCGGGAAGCGCCCAAATGCCTGGCTCGGTGCGGCCTTTGGGCGCGTACTCATCGCGGACGAAGCTTGTGAACTTCACATAAGTGGGAAGCACGGATTCGCGGATGGCGGCCAAGCCCTGCTCGTGTAACCTTTTCCGGTCGGCGGCAGGGATGGAATCCGGAAACTTGAGGAAAGGCTGCGCGAAAGGCGAATCCTCGGGCGCTTTCGTGGCCAGGCCGTTGCACTGCTCAACCACTTTCTCGAGCAGGATGCGCGGGGGCATCAGGCCCTCGGCCATACCTTTGCGCATCTGAATTACGGTCTCGTCGAAGGCGCGAGGAAACTGCCGCAGCCGCGAAATGTAGTCGTCGTAGTCCTTGACGCTCTCGAACGAGAGGACGGTCACCAGTTCTGGAAGTTCGATGGGCAGACCGTCGACCTGCGACACCGGCATTTCCCAAGGCTTGAAACGGGCTCCGTCGAGGGCCATGCGGAGGTCACGGACCATCAGGGTTTTGTTTAAGGCTTCCTGCTCGGGGAAGCCGGTGGTGTCGATGGCTTCGAAGCGCGTGAGGTACTTTCTGCTCTGCTCCAGGTCGTCGTCGATGGCTTTCTGTGACAGGTCGTCTATTTTGTCGTTCCAGCGTTTGTCTCCGAGGACAGAGGCGTAGATGGGGCTGGTGCGGAGCGTGTACTCCCAGCGTTCGGCCAGAAGATCGTTGAGAGCTTTTCTTCGCCCCTCGAGATCAGACTGTGGTGCCGCCGCGAGGACAGTCGAACACGGCAGGGAGATGAGCAAAGCCACCAGGATCAGCGATCGCATTCTGTTAAGACTCCTTACGTATAGGCGGTGTTCTTAGGTTGCGCGGCGTTGCCGATTGTACACTGCCGCGCCTCGGTCCGCCGGAGCCGGGCTCGGTTGGCAGTCTCATTCGTAGCGCAAACTTTCGATTGGGTCCAGGCGTGCGGCATGGACCGCCGGAACCATGCCACTGATTATGCCTACAAGGCTGAGAATGACTGTGGCCACTACCAGGCTGCTTACGTCGATGTGGAGATGGATGTCGCCGGCTTGGAGGTTATCGCCGAAGGCGCTCATCAGTGGGAGCGCGCCGACGATCCAGGAAATTACGTAGGCGATCGCGATGCCGCCCAAACCTCCGGCGAAGGTGATGGCCAGGGCTTCGGCTAGAAACTGGAAGAGGATGTGGGCTTTGTGCGCGCCCAGAGCCTTTTCTATGCCGATTTCGCGGGTGCGCTGTTGCACCGAGACCAGCATGATGTTCATCAGGCCGATGCCGCCGATGCCGAGGGTTAGAGCGCCGATGAAGGCCAGCAGAACTTTGAGCGCCGTGGTCACGACCGCAAACTGGTCGAAGTCCTGCTTGAAGTCGGCCATGAAAACGGCGCGGCGGTCGTCGGGACGGAAGTTGTGGTGTCCGGCGAGCACGGAGCGAACCACGCGAGTCAGTTGCTGATGGTTCTCGCCCTCATAGTCCATGAAAATTCCGGAGATGTATTTCGTGTCGTAGAGATCACCCATGGAACTAAAGGGAATTGCGATCAGCGAATTGTCATTGTCGTCGCCGCCCTGAACTTTACGCTGGTAGACACCCACAACTTCAAAGCTTAAGCCGCCGATGCGGATATTTTGTCCCAGCGGAGGCTCGCCGGAAAAAAGCCTGCGGCGGGCTTCATCGCCGATCACGGCCACGCGGGCGCGCTGGAGCTGGTCTTCTTCGCTGAGACCCCGTCCCGTGGCGATGGAGAAACCACGGATGCGGTCGTAGACGGGATAGACTCCGGTGAGGAAAAGATTAGTGAAGCTTCGCGTGTCATGCTGGATGGTCACGTTTCGTTTGTCGAAGATAGGGGTGACGCCTTTGACCATGGGCACTTCGTTGCGGACGTAGTCGACATCGGCGATCTGGAGCCGGATTTCGCTGCCAGCCTTGGCGCCGCCGGCTTGCAAGGAGGTGCGGCCGGGGAAGGCGCCGATCACGTCGGTGCCCCAGGAACTGAAGATAACGCTGATGGCCTGTTCGAAGCCCGAACCGAAGGCCAGCAGGATAACAACAGTCGCAATGCCCCAGGCCATGCCTAGCATGGTCAGGGCGGTGCGGCGGCGGTTGTGCCGCATGGCGCCGAAAGCTTCCTTCAGCAGATCGCGGGTCATTAATTTCTCCGATAATCCTCGCCCCGACATTTCTGGCGAATTACTCCGGGCGGCTATTCCTGACGACTTATTCCTGACGCAGGGCCTCCACGGGTTCGAGCATGGCGGCTTTGCGGGCCGGGTAGAGCCCGGCGGCGACGCCGGCCAAGGCTAACGACAGTACTGCCGCGACAGCGGACATGGGTACGATACGCGGCGTATCGAAACCCTGAGGGAGACTCACTCCAGAGAGCAGATGAACGATGAACGTGGCGGCGCCTACTCCGAGTGAGCCGCTCATCAGGGTAAGGAACGCGCCTTCCAGAAAGAATTGGAACAAGATGTTGCGGTTGGTCGCGCCCAGTGCTTTGCGCAGTCCAATCTCGCGGGTGCGTTCGGTTACCGCGACCAGCATAATGTTGATGATGCCGATTGCGCCGAGGGCGAGAGTGACCAGGCCTACGCCGCCGAGGAACCAGTCCATAGCGGTGAAGATCTTGCCCATGAGTTTCTGGTTCTTCACGGTATCCCACTCCTCCCATACATCGTCCGCTTTGGGATCGAAGCCGCCGTGATTGCGAGCTACGATGCGGTGGAGTTCGACCTTGGCGTCTTCATTTTCGTCGAAGCTGCGGGGTTGATAGTTGATGAAGGAAATTGCATTGCCGTCTTTGGAGTTGTCGCCTTTCAGGGGGAAGAGTTCGCGCATGGTGGTGAAGGGGACGAAGATGCGAATGTTGGTTGAGTTTTGTTCTTCGTTGCCGATCATGGAGAGCATGCCGATTACTTCGAAGTGAACGCCGTTAAGGAGGATGGTGTTGCCGACCGCAGGACGTCCGGGAAACAAGTTGCGCGTCATTTCGCGGCCGAGGAGGCAGACACGGCGGCGCTGGTCGTTGTCTTCGTCGTTGATCCAACGCCCGACTTGCAGCGGGATGGTCCGGACCTGGCTGTAGACGGGAAGGACGCCAGAGACTTGGCCATTCGTGCTGGTGTACTCGCTGACGGCGCGGATGTCGTCACGCGCGATCACTGGCGCAAGGTTCACCGCGAGCTTTGATTCGTTCTTCATCGCGAGGTAGTCGTCGTAGGTGAGGTTGAACCACTTCATGGAGGTGAAGCTGCCCTGGAGAGCTGGGGCACGGCCGCCGAAGAAGAAGATGATGTTTTTGCCGAAGGTTTCGAGCTGGCGGCGGTTGCCGTTGCGGAAGCCTTCGCCGACCCCGGCGAGCAGCAACAGCGATCCCACACCCCAGGCGATGCCGAACATGGTGAGGAATGAACGCAGCTTGTGCGCCCATAGGGTGCGCAAAGTCTGGCCGAAAGTATCCAGGAGCATGCGCATCGGTTAGCTCAGACGGGAGGGCGCGCGTACGCCGATTATCCCTGCCGTTATCAATTCGACTGTCGAAGGCGGCGAAGGTTAGCGCAGATCGATGACTTCTCTCTGGTAATCTTATTTCTTCCAGGGGAACGGCTTCCGATCTTGCGAAAAATCCTCAGTCTTATTGTTCTGATTCCATTGCTGGGCGCGCTGGGCTGGTGGTATCTCCGCGAGCAGGCTCTCCCGGATTACGGGCCCGCGTACCGCGAGTATGCCTACGTCACGAACGGGAAGAGCAATACAGTGAGCGTGATTGATCTGCGGACGTTTGAGCCAACGAAGACCATTGCGGTGGGTGTGGAGCCGACTGGGGTCGCGGCCAACAGCAAGAAGAACGAAATCTATGTGGTCAACACAGGGTCGAACAACGTCAGCGTGATTGATGCCGAGAAGAACGCTGTGGTGGCGACTATCGGAGTTCATGGCAGGCCGTACTTCATCGACGTTTCGGAAGATGGCAAGCGCGGTTATGTGGCGAATTCGGGGTCGGCCAATGTTTCGGTGATCGATCTCGACAAGAAGGTTGTCATCGGCAATGTGCGAGTGGGCGCTGCGCCCGGACTGGCGCGGGTTTCGCCCGACGGTGCGAGCGTGGTGGTGTCGAACCGGGGCGACAATACGGTTTCCGTAATCGACGCGAAGCTGTTGCGGGTGCGGGCGACCTTGGCGGTTTGCCGACAGCCGGAGGATATCACCATCCTGGCGGATTCGAGCAAAGCGTTTGTGGCGTGCTCAGGATCGTCGCAGGTAGCATCCATTGCCTTGGCGAGGAGCGAAAAGAGCGGCGAGGCGACGAACGACCGGGTGCTGGCGCTGCTGGATGTGGGGCGAACGCCGGTGAGTCTGGCGTTAAAGCCTGATGGCGGTGAACTGATCGTGTGCGATTTTGATTCCGACAGCATTTCGATCATTGAGACGGGGACCAACGAGGTAGGCGGCAGCGCGCTGATCGGGCAACATCCCACCCACGCCGTGGTCACGCTGGATAACTCGCGGCTATACGTGAGCAACTTCGGATCGGACAGTGTTGCGGTCTACGACATTGACCTGGGCCGGAGGATCGCGACCATGGGAGTGGGCAGTCATCCTGACGCCCTGGCGCTGTCGCAGGATCAGCGGTATGTTCTGGTGCTGGACACACAAGCTGGCGATGTGACAGTGATTCAGAAGCGCACGCCGCGCAAGCTGGAGCCTACGGAATATTCGCTGTTGACCATGATTCCGGTCGGAGTGCAGCCGAACGGGATTGTGGTGAAAGCGTTTATGAGGACTGGGCCGGGGAATCGATAGAAATTCCGACCCGTCACGAAGTTATTGTGTCGTTACTGCTCTGGCGCAGAATTTGTCCAGGGCTGCTTTCAGGTCGCTGGCTATGGCCGGGGCTTCGCGGGATTCTATGTCGCGGCGGGCCATCATGTAAACGAGTTGGCCGTCGCGCAGAATGGCGATTGAGGGGGAGGACGGAGGTTGTCCCGTGAAATAACTGCGGGCCCGTTCGGTAGCTCCGGTATCCTGCCCAGCGAAAACGGAAAACGCTTTGTCGGGCTGGGCGGCTTGCTGCAGAGCCATGCGAACGGCGGGACGCATGCGGCCGGCGGCGCATCCGCAAATCGAGTTTACTACCACCAGGGTCGTACCCGACTGCGCTTTCAAAGCTTTGTCGACGGCCTCGGGCGTGCGCAGTTCTTCGATTCCCAGGCGGGTTAACTCTTCGCGCATGGGGATAACCATAATTTCCGGATACATTATGTGTGCTCCTTAGATTCTTCTATTGATTCTATATTAGAACTGGAGAGTTAACAGGTGGAGCAAATGAGGAAGCAGCCAACCGCGCAACTATTGCGTGACCAAGGTGTTTCAGTTCGGAGACCCGCACAGTGGTTCGGGTCGCGCCGCGTATGAGTTCTTCACGACCCGCAGCTTTCGCCGCTGCTGGAATTCAGGTTCGCTGGCTGATGTTGTGAGCAACCTATGAGCATATCCTGGCAACGAACTTGGACTACGCATTTACAGGGGCTGAGTGATTGCAGGGAAAGATGGACTGTCAATATTTCGTAATTGAAACCATGAGGAGGAACATTCGCTGATGGACAGCAAGTCGCGTTTCGTTAGTTCACTTTTCCTGGCCGCCGCCCTGGCGTCTTCAGCGTTGGGCACGGCTTGCGCACATCACTACTACAGGGTCTATGACCCCTACTACAGCGACTATCACGTCTGGAACGATAGTGAGGTCACCTATTACCATCAGTGGGCCCACGAAAACCACCGCGACGAGAATAGAGACTTTCGCAAGCTGCCCCCTGAGGAACAGAAGCAATACTGGACTTGGCGGCACAGCAACGGCGACCACCACTAAACAGGGGCGCCTAGATAGCACCTCGCTCATCAACAGTACCGGTGTGCGCGGGAGCGGCGCAATTGCTGCGTGCTAGCTGGCGTTCGCGGGATCGTCGGCGATTCGAATGGAGAAGTTCACGGTGATTCTGGCTTTGGTCTCGACCGGCTGCCCGTTCTGGAGGTAGGGCTTGAAGCGCCACTGACGGACGGCTTGCTGCGCCGCGGCCGTCAGGATGGAGGGGCCACTGAGCACGCGCAGGTTTTCAATGTTCCCATCGGTCCCGACGACCGCCTGCAAGACCACTGAGCCCTGTACCCGCATGTGCTGTCCCAGTAAGGGATAGGTCGCATCGACGGTTTGCCTTACTTCCGGCAAGCTGCTGGTGGTAAGCCGCTCGTGCTCGGCTGCATTCGTGGTTAGGCTCGCTGAAGTAATAGCCGACACGCGGTTCGAATCGTTGGGGATCTCCACCACTTTTGCGACGTTGCTACCGGGACGAACTGTGCGATGGCTGTCGCCGGTGATCACTTCGACATCCAGCGGAGGTAGTGCGGCGCGAGTGGCCGCAACCACCGGTGAGTTTGTCTGAGCAGCGTCCTGGTGAGACGGCTCGGTGATGGCTGTGATGGCATTCTTCTTAGTAACGTGGTTCTTGGCAGCGATGCGTGCCGCAAGCGGCTGAGCAGTTTTGGCGGGCAGGGCCGCGACTGTGTTCGGGATGATCTGCGCGCCTGTAGCATCGGATTCGAGCGCATCGTCTGAGCCAAACCAGAAATCACGATCCTTCACTATTACAAAAGCGAGGGCAATCAGCAGAAGAGCCAGCGCGATCTGGAGGCGGCGAGGCTGCTCACCAGCGAGACCAGTTTGAGGTCTGGTTAGCTCCGCGACTGAACTCTGCTGCAGTATTTGGTGTGTTCCCATTTCAGCCCTGCCTTGCGAAATAGCCCTTAATAAAGATCACCGATCACCAAGCACGAGTATCCTCAGGCCAGGAGCAACTGGTGACAATGGCACGATATGGGAACACGAGGCCCAAGAGTGCCATACGGGCGATTTTGGGCGGCGTGACTGGGCAGGGTAGGTTTTGACTTTTTCAACGCAAGAAGACGTGCGCCCCATCCTCCACGCGGATGGCCGATTTTCGACGCGTGCCCTTCGCGAGGTTATAGGCTACCAGCAGATGCCCCTCGACGATGAGGATCTCCTTGTCGCTGATCCAGCCTACCAGCGTGGCATGGGGTAGAAACGCAATGCGGCGGGGCACATCTTCCGTGCTCTTCACCTCGACTGCGGGCAGATCGAGCAAGGCCTTCCGAAGGCGCTGCGATTCTTCCGGGCTGGCCTGACCTTGCTCGGAGATCTGAATCGGCGTGTTGGGCTGGGAAGTGGCGACGATCGTAAATGCCACGGAAGCCAGATCGGGCGACAGCTTGCCGTTCTGGGTGTAGAAGCTGACATCGTAGTCGGGATTTTTGTACAGGGCCTGTTCGTCGAACACGTTTAATGTCTTGCCATGAAGGCGTAACAGAGTTTGATCGTCGCTCTGATTCTGCCAACCGCAGCAGGCGGTATCGGGAATAGCCTCCAAGATGGTGCTGGCATTGGCGGCGTCAAGCACGCGGCGGAGGGGTGGATCGATCGATGTCGATGCCCATTTTCCAGCGTTTTCCTCATATAAAGAGGTTGCCTTATAGAGGGGCTGGGTCTTCCCGGAGACGAACTGCGTCAGCAGAAAAAAATTGCCTAGGCCATTGTCGGGAATCCACACTTCGCCATAGGGACAGGTCTCTTCACAGCCTCCCGTCGGGCAGGGGCAGTCGGGGAGCGCGATTGAGGCCAAATCCCGACGGCCAGTGCCGGCGAGATCCGTTTGCCAGCTCAGCCAGGTTGTTTTGGTGGAGAGATCGACGCCATCGCGCTGCAGGCGTCGGGCTTGGTTCGAAAACCAGTCGAGATTGGTTCCATCAGCTGAGAGAAAAGGGACGGGCGCTGACTCGGTGATGGCTAGGTTTGAGCCCACCGTGGCTGAGGTGCGCGAGATCTCACGTGTCAGAGTGGTTGCCGCGTGGCCGTCCCAGAACCACACCTTCTGCTCGGTCGCGAGATCGCCCTCCGTCAGCGGCAAAGACACAGATGGGGCATACAACATCTGCCCAAGATGGTTGACGGAGACGTTCTGCGGCGAGGACACGGCTTCTGCCGGGACCTTCACCGTTTGTCTAGCAGAAAACGTAGCCGGATCGTACTCCACCATCTCGCCGGGCGGGCGCAGAACCCACAGGCGCTGGCTTTGCGCCGCCAGCGACGCAGCCAGGACTAGAACCACACACAGTGCCGGGATGAGTTTTTGCATGAACAGCGTGCCGTAGAAACGGCCAGCCTGATTGTAAACCGTGGGCTCGCTGGCTCCGCGGCTCTTGCGTACAATGGGGGTTGAAAATTATGAGCACACGTCCCGAGAAGACAATGACGATGACATCAACTCCTCCCGTTCACCCACAGATTGTCTCCGCGCAGCTCCCCGAGGTGCCGCTGACTACTGAGGGCTACAGCGTGCTGCACCAGATGATGCGCTTCCGCTGGACGGCCTGGCGCGGCCTGCCCGATGCCGCACGGTCGTCGATCGCTCAGGAAGCGGCGGCGGCGCTGGGAGGAATGGAGCAGAATTCCGCGGGACAATCTGCTCTTTTTTCATTGATCGGACACAAGGGCGATCTTATGCTGGTACATTTCCGCAACTCTTTTGCCGAGCTTAACCAGGCAGAACTCAAGCTGGCTAGCTTGCGTCTGAGCGATTACCTCGAGCCTACCTCTTCATATCTTTCCATCATCGAACTCGGGCTATACGACTCGACGCTGAAGATTTACAAGGAGTTGGCCGATCAGGGCATCCAACCGCACTCCGACCAGTGGAAAACGGAGATCGAATGCAAACTCGAGCGGCATCGGGAGGCCATGCGTCCACGGCTCTTTCCGGAGATTCCGTCGAACCGCTACGTCTGCTTTTATCCGATGAACCGTTTGCGGGGCGAAGATAAGAACTGGTATACGCTTCCGATCGAAGAGCGCGCCCGTCAGATGAGTGAGCACGGATTGGTGGGCCGGCGCTATGCGGGCGAGGTCAAGCAGATCATCACTGGCTCGATTGGCTTTGACGACTGGGAGTGGGGCGTTGATCTGTTCGCCGATGATCCGCTGGTCTTCAAGAAGTTGATCTACGAAATGCGCTTCGACCATGTCAGCGCCGTCTACGCGCTGTTTGGTCAGTTCTTTGTGGGCGTGCGCTGCCCGGCGGCAGCGTTGGAGAAACTGCTGAGCGGAGAATTGCCGAAGTAGGTAGCCGTAAGACAAAGGCGTTCACCACAGAGTCACAGAGAAAAGCAGAGCCTCTAAAAGGTTGTCTCGGTGACTCGGAATTTGACTTTAGGAACTGGAGAACTTCATGGCAACGCTGGGACTCATCGAATACAAGGATGCCAGCTCCGAAGTGCGCGCCGTTTATGACGACATTATGGCCACGCGGAAGACCGACTGGATCAATAATTTCTGGAAGGCGATCGCACACGATCCCGCTACGCTGAGGCGCACGTGGGTAGACATCAAGCAGATCATGGCGCCGGGCGCGCTTGATCCGCTAACCAAGGAGATGATTTACGTCGCAGTGAGCGTGACGAATCAGTGCAACTACTGTATCGCTTCACATACCGTTTCCGCGCAGAAAAAAGGGATGACCGACGCCATGTTCAAGGAGTTAATGGCGGTGGTCGGCATGGCTAACGAAACTAATAAGATGGTCAGCGGATATCAGGTGGAGATCGATGAGCAGTTCAAGAAGTAGCGACCGTTGCAAGAGAGAGGAACTCAGCGTTTTCTTGTTGGGCGCGCGAACTTGTATTCGCACTGCTTCATATCCACCTTTCGGCCGCGGAAGCGGACCCCCTCGGCTTCGAGCCTGAACCGCTGCTCGATGGCCGAATCGCCACGCAGTTTGATTTCTCCACCTGCGCCTAAGACTCGCTGCCAGGGCAATCCATAGCTGCGATGGAGCACCTTCGCTACTTGCCGCGCTGCTCCCGGCAGTCGGGCCGCTCGCGCGATCGCTCCGTAGGTAGACACTTTCCCTTTGGGAATCCGTCGTATGACCGCCTCGATGCGCAGGCGCACCTTCGACGACTGATCTGGCGAAGACCTGGCGCCACGTTTCCCGAAGTTCTTGCTTCCCTGCTTCACAACGCTATCCACCCGATGCGGATCAGCCACAACGATCCCACTGAAACGAGTAACCACAAAAGGATGCCTTGCAACAACGGGCGATGCCCTACCTCTTTGATGGTTGCCACTGAGATTCCGCTGCCGATTAAGAACAAAGTAGCAGTCAATCCTACCTTCGCAACTTTCACCGCGATCGAGTAGGCATGTGCTTCAGCGGGCAGATATGTGTTGCACACTGCGGCCAGACAAAACAGGCCGATGAACCAGGGCCACTGAATCTTGGCTTTGGCGCCGCGTACCACGGCCGTAGCCAGTGACAGAGGGACAATCCACAAGGCGCGTGCCAGCTTCACCGTGGTCGCGACAGCTAGTGCCTCTGCACCATACTTGGCGGCCGCGCCGACCACGGAACTGGTGTCATGGATAGCCAGGGCCGCCCACAGTCCAAACTGTGATTGCGTCAGCTTTAGGGCCGCGCCAATGGAAGGAAAAATCAGCAATGCTATGGAATTCAAGACGAAGACGGTTCCCAGCGATATGGCCATTTCTTCGTCGCTTGCCTGCGTGATGGGACCGACGGCCGCGATGGCGCTTCCGCCGCAGATCGCAGTGCCCGTGGATATTAGAAATGCCGGCACTCGTTGCACATTTAACAGCGCGCCTAGGCCCATCCCCGCCAGCAGCGCGAAACTGATGCCGAGCATCGTGTAGACGAAGCCGCTGCGCCCGGCGCGCACGACCTGGTGCAGGTTCATGCCGAAACCGAGTCCTACGACTGAGGCCTGCAGCAAGAATTTAGAAAACTTCTTGGCCTCGCTGCCGTAGGGATGGGGCAACGCCAGGCCGAACAAGAGTCCCATGGCCAGCGCTACGGGCGGCGACACGAAGCCGCTGGCACTCACCAACAGGCAGAGGAGAAAGATGACGCGAGGCAGCATTCGGGAGGAAACCGGCGTGACTGAGTCAGTCGCGTTATCGATCATGCGATGTGGATCATACTCCGTTGATCCGCGTCGCCGATCATATTCCGCTGATCATACTTCGCCGATCATACTTCGCCGATCGCGGGCCGGGCTAGGCCGCCTTGCGGAAGGATTCGATGGCCTCCGCTTCAGAGTCATAGACGTCGAAAACCGTGAGCAGCTTGGTGACCTGCAGGACATCGCCCACACGCTTGGTCAAATTCGCCAATTTGATCGTTCCGCCTGCGTTTTGCGCCGTGATGCGCAGAGCTACGAGAGTGCCTAGGCCGCCCGAATCGATGTAACTCACCTCGCCCAGATTGAGCACGATGCGATTGTTCTCAGTCACAGCTTGCCTGATGGTTTCCCGAAGCAGCGAAGATTCCTCGCCAAACACAATTCGACCGCTGCAATCGACCACAAGAACACCATCTTTGGTTCGGGTTGTTATCTTGAGTTGCATAAGAGCTCCTTCTGGGTGTCCGTGCCAACCTCGGCTGGAGCCGGACCACATTCTCGGTTACCCGGACCTAGTCGAGAAACAAGCGTAGCGCTTGCGTGGCGGTTTTAGCAAGCCTGCCATAGTGAGGGCGTGGCGAGCTCATCCCCCTCTGATCACGTATAATCGTGTCTTCCGGCTCATGAGCTATACCGTCCTGGCGCGCAAATATCGGCCGCAGAAGTTCTCCGAGGTTATCGGACAAGAGCACGTCACCCGCACTCTTCAGAACGCCCTGGAACAAGGACGCACAGCCCACGGCTACATCTTCAGCGGCCATCGCGGCATTGGAAAAACAACGGTGGCGCGGATTCTGGCCGCGGCGCTGAATTGCCGCTCCTCCGACAGGCCAGTAGCGGAACCCTGCGGCGTTTGTGAATCCTGCACCGAGATTCGCGCGGGGAACGCGGTCGATGTAATCGAGATCGACGCTGCCACCAATCGCGGGATCGACGAAATCCGCGAACTGCGGGAGGCGGCGCGCTACCGTCCGGCCCGCGACCGCTTCAAGATCTACATTCTCGACGAGGCGCACCAGATCACGGACGCGGCGTTCAATGCCCTGCTCAAGACTCTCGAGGAGCCTCCGGATCACATTGTTTTCATGCTAGCTACCACACAGCCGGAAGATATTCCGCAGACCATCCGGTCGCGCTGCCAGCACTTCAGTTTCCGCGCCGTGAAGTTTATCGACATTGTGAGCCAGCTGCGCGATCTTGTCGGCCGCGAAAAGATTGAGGCCGATGACGATGCTCTTGCCTTGCTGGCCGAGGCCGGCGACGGCTCCATGCGCGATGCCCTGTCGATCCTTGATCAGGCGATTGCGTCCTCCAGCGGAAAGATCACAGCTGATTCCGTGCGCAATCTGGTCGGCGCAGCGCCGGCACACATTCTCGAAGAAGTGATGCAGGCGGTCGCTCGCGGGGCCAGCGATGAAGTGCTGCGGGAGGTCGACCACCTCATAAGTGAAGGCCATAGCCCTACGCACTTCGCGCGACAGATGGTGCGCTTCCTGCGCAATTCGACCGTCGCCAAGATTGCGGGTAAGGACTCTTCCCTGCTGCAGGTATCCAGCGAAGAAAGGGAGCGAGTCGCCCGGGTCGCGGAATTGTTCGGCGAAGAAGATCTAACACGGCATCTGCAGATCATGCTGCGAACTTACGGCGAGCTGGGATACAAGCAGGAGCAGCGCTTTCATCTGGAACTCGGCCTGCTCAAGATGGCGCATGCGCAGCGGATTCTGCCGATCGAGCAGTTACTGAGTGACGTGTCTGCCTCTTCCAGCGGCGGATCTGGAGTTGGGACGTCTGCGAGACCGATTGCCGTTGCGTCTGGAAGTACCGCTCCGCAGAAGAATCGGTTTCTGCAGGAGCGCGAGGACGTCGCTCCGGTCACGGCTTCCAAGCAGGTCTCTCCGTTCGACGCTGATTCGGCACGCAAAGGCGGTCCGCGGCAGGAGTCTGTTTCGAATGCCTCTTCCGGCAACGGACCGCGCATGGTCGCGAGTGGAAGCCCGCCCGCGCGAGTAGTGATGGGTGCAGCGGCGCCGGCAGATCTTCGCGAGAATTCCGACCTTCAGCCTATCCCGCAGGGTGAACCGAGTGAAGCGAAATTGCAGGTTGCGCCGCCACTCCCGCAGGCCCCGCCGGCGGCTACTCTGCCTGTGCCGGCGGTCGAGAGATTGCGGAGCACCGTATTGCAAGCGCTCGGGGATGGGAATCAGCGCATCCTGGTCTCGATGCTCGAAGCGGGCGAATGGATGGTCGAAGGGAACGAAGTCGTGATCAAGGTGTCGGAATCGCAAACCGTGGTCGACATGTCGCTGGGCGCCGATGCCCGCCGGCTGGCCATCGCTTCGGCCAGTGGAGTTTTGGGGCGGCCAGTCAAGCTGAGGATTGTCCCCGGCGCAGCCCTAGCGACAGCGGGAGGAAACGCTAACGGCAACACTGGCAAGTCCAGCGCGACGAAGCCTGGGCTTGGTGGGCGTAGCCGCGCTGAACAGGACGCCGTGGTCCGGCGGCTGCAAGAGAAATTCGGCGCCGAGATTCGTACCGTGATCGATTACAAGGAGAAGCGGTAAGAATCAAGGTGCCAGAGTCTCAGGGTTTCACCTTCTCGAAATCTTGAATCTTTGAAACCTTGAAACGTGAGGTTTTATGGGTGGATTTAATCTGCAAGAACTGATGTCCAAGGCCAAATCGCAGTATGACTCCCTGCAGAAGAAGATGCAGGAGACGGTGGTTGAGGCCTCGTCGGGCGGGGGCACGGTCACGGCGAAAATGGACGGCCGCAAGCAACTGCTCAGCCTGCGTATCGATCCGGAAGCGGTGAAGTCGGGCGACGTGGAGATGCTGCAGGATTTGATCCTGGCCGCCGTCAACGAAGCCGCACGCAAGGTCGATGGATTGATGCAGTCGACCGTAGGTGGAATGCTGGGCGGGTTAGGGATCGGCGGGCTGTAGTCGTTGAATCATTGCTCATTAGTTCGCTGAATCAATCACACAATTCTTTTATGTCTAAATTTGCTGAGCCGATGTCGCGGCTGATTGACGAGTTGAAGAAGTTGCCGGGCGTGGGCTCGAAGAGCGCGCAGCGGCTTGCCTTCTACATTCTGCGCGCGAGCGACGAAGACGCTGAGGCTTTGGCGGCTGCAGTACGCGACGTTAAAGCCAGCTTGCGGCTATGTTCAGTGTGCAACAACATCACTGACGTTGATCCTTGTGTCTACTGCACCAGCGCGACTCGCAACCAGCGGCTGGTCTGCGTGGTCGAAGAGCCTACTAATATTGCTGCCATCGAGAAGACCAAACACTTTAACGGCGTCTACCACGTGCTGCATGGATCGCTTTCTCCGCTGCACGGGGTGGGGCCGGAGCAGTTGCGCATCGCTAATCTCATCGCGCGCGTCGACGCGGGAAATGTCGATGAGGTGATCGTCGCTACGAATCCCACTGTGGAAGGCGAAGCCACGGCCACTTATCTTTCGCAGCAACTGAAACGCGCGGGCGTGAAGGTGACGCGCATCGCCATGGGCATCCCAGTGGGCAGCGACATTGAATATACGGATGAGATCACGATGCTGAAGGCCATGGAAGGGCGGCGGGAGTTGTGAGAAAGTCTTGGGCTTTAGCTCTTAGGTCTTGGGCCTTTGGGCGTACATCAGATCTGTTCGAGGAAAACATTGAGCTCTTCTTCGGCGGAAGCCAGGCCTTCGGGGAGGGTGCCGCGGTTGTATTCTGCCATGCGGTTCTTCCATTTAAGGAAGTCGGTGATGCTTTGCGGTTCGACGCGGACCTCGACGCGGCGCAGGCTGGCGAGTAGCAGATTCATCTCGTAGCGGAAGCCGGTGGCGCTGCGCAGATTCTTGGCAGCAGGAAGCACGGTTTCGATCCTGCCCCGATTCTGTTCGAGCAAACCCCATCCCGGGGGCAGCTCTTCGCTGCATATAAGCCCGGCGGGAACTAGATAAAAGCGCTCGCAACCGACTCCCAGCTCCTGTTTGAGGCGGAAGGGCTTGGCGCGGTCGGCCAGGAAATCGGGGCGTGTGACCTTGCATTCGATCAACACAGAATGGCAGGCGCGCTTCCAGCCGATGGCGTCGGGCATCTCGCCGCTGACGCAAGCTTGCTCGGAGAGCACGACTCCGCAGCGGTAACTGCGCAGCCAGCGTACGGCTTTCTCGACTAGTTGGGCGTGAGTCATGAGTCCGGCTTTCGATCGCGCACGAAAACAAGAACATTTGTACTTGGAGAAGGAGACCCGCGGAAGTGACTGGAAAGCTACTGGCTGCCCTTGGGCGCCGTAATATTATTAAAGGTTAATGCCGAACTCCGATTACTCTGCGATGCTGGAGGTGGCGATTGCAGAAGCCCGCATGGGGCTTGCCGAGGGTGGCATTCCTGTCGGCGCCGCGATTTTTGATGAGAGGGGGAAGGTTATCGGCGCCGGTCATAACCGCCGCGTGCAGAGCGGCGATCCCTCGCTGCACGGCGAAACCGACGCCTTCCGCCGTGCCGGACGCCAGCGCAGCTATCGCGACCTCATCATGGTCACTACCCTGGCACCTTGCTGGTATTGCAGCGGGCTGGTACGACAATTTGGCTTCGGTACAGTAATCATAGGCGAGAGCCGAAACTTTCAGGGCGGTGTAGAGTGGCTGCGCTCGCTTGGGGTGAAGGTGATCGACCTCGATTCTGCGGAATGCGCTTCCCTATTAAGCTCGTACATTCGTGCGAATCCTGAGATCTGGCACGAAGACATCGGCGAGGAGTGATCCTCTTGCGTCCACCGTTTTATCCCTAAGCGTGAACTAGAAATCGAAGCGCAACGTCATTTGAATCTGACGCGGGCTGCCGATGGTTTTGTTGACGGCACCCAGCCCGGAAGGACAGTTATAGAAACCACTGGTGGGAGTGGAAGTGCTGCACCCACTGGGCAATGGAGTTGTCCCGATTACCGGGAATTGGTTGTATTCCGCATTTTGCGAGACGTCGTCGATAGGGATATCGAAGCTCGCGGTATTGGTCAGGTTGAAGATGTCGAGGCTGTATTTCAGCGATACCTTCTCCGTGAGTTTGGTGAGCTTCACAAAGGAAATATCCGCGCGCTTCTGCCAGGCTTGGCGGAAGATGTTGCGCTGGCCCGTAGTGAAGTTGGTTTCGAAAGTGTCCCCAGCGGGAATGGCGCCTCCCAGATCGCCGGGATTGAGCAGTGGCAGCGTGAAACAGGATTGTTTGAGCACGTAGAGGTTGGGGTTCGAGGGGTCGGAGTTGGCATATGCGCCAGAGGCGCCAGTGAGCGCATTCTTTGGCGTGCAGCCGGGGGCCAGTGGGACGACGGGATTAGTGATGCCGTCGTAAACACTGTAAAAGATGCTGCCCACCGCACCGGTATAGTCGATGATGCTGTACGGTTGGCCGCTCTGCAGCACGGCAATCCCCTGAATGGCCCAGCCATCCGCCAGCTTGCCCTTCAGAGTGGATGCAGAGTAGAACGTGGGTAGCTGGTAGACATAGCTGAAGTTGAAAACGTGAGTACGGTCGAAGTCAGATGAACCGTAAGCGGATCGCAGGTCCAGCGGATTGTTACCGTTGAAGAAAAGGCCCATGCCGCTTTGTTCGTCCAGCGCGTGGGAATAAGTGTAGGAGAAGCCGAGTTGCAGTCCGTGGCTCATGCGCTTTTCGACGTGCGTCTGCAGCGCGTTGTAGGCCGAGACTCCGGCCGCCGTATAGCTCTCTGACTCCGCCGAATATCCAACGTAGGGAACTCGCAGGTCAACGTTGCCACCTTCATAGTTTGCCAGCATCGATTGTCCGTTGGGCAAATTGATGGATGAGCAGCTTCCAGTAACACTTGGATTGCAGTTTGCAGGGCCTTGCACGGTGTAGCCGTAGGTGTAGTCCTGTTCGAAAGGAGTGCCGGGACGAACGGGGTTCGTGGGAGTCGCGATCTGCGCCTGATTAAAAGGAATGGGAATCACTCCGTGCCGACCCAGGTTGCCGACGTAGCCGATCTCGATCGCCAGATCGTTGCGCGGCTGCCATTGAAAGTCAAGCGTGTCGTTGATGGTGTAGGGAAGTTTGTTGGCTCGGTTGTAGGTTGCAAAAGTAAAGAGCTGCTGCCCTTGAGCGATTCCCGCCGCTACTCCGGTGCCTGGCACGCCGGTATTCGGGAGGTACTGAGTGATATCCGCAGGATTGCCGCTGGGAGCTGGACCGAGAGTCGCGCCCCACGGACTGGCGAGCGAATATCCGTCGGCAGAAGGGCATGTGGGGATGTAGCCCTGGTAGTAGTAAACGTTGGGGTCGTTCTCACAAGACTGCGCGTTCACGTAGGGCGGAGTCTGGTTGACACCGAATGGTCCGCCATTAATCACGCCCTCGGCAAAGCCCGGTGAAAGATAGGAATACAGTTCGCCGCGATCATAATAGATCCCGATACCGGCGCGGACGACCAGCTTGTCGTTGAATTTTTTCGGACTCCAGGCAACGCCCAGACGCGGCGCCAGTCCCCATTGCCTTCCGGTAAGCGTGGTATTGCTGACGCCTTTGGTGGGGAACAGTTTGTTGTTGCCAGCAATGATGAAGCCGTTGGAGTTGAGAACGTCGGTAGCTGCGTCGTAGGAGTACAGCGAGGGGTCAAAGTTGAAGACGCGACCGTACTTTTCGGTAAGGCCGCCATCCCAGTCAAAACGCAGCCCGGCGGTCAGGCTGAGATTGGGGCGGAACTGAAATTTGTCCTGGACATACGCCCCGGATTGACCTGCCCGGTAATAGCGATTGGCATTTCCCTGAAGAAACTTGGTGGTAGTGAAATCGTCGTTGGTGTTGACGAATCCCTGGATGAACTGAGAAAAATCCGCCGTGGAAATAATGCCCTGGTTCGTTCTCTCGTCACGAGTGTTGAGTTGGGTATAAGCAAAGCTACCGCCGAAGGTGACCGTGTGTTTTCCGTGGCTCCAAATCGCGTTCGCGGAGGGCATGATGCGGTTCTGAAATACTCCTGTGAAAGCCCCTTGTGAGGCTGAGCCCTGACCAATCGTTAGAAATTGGAGATTGACGATGTTGCCTGTATTGGCGGAACTAAACAACCCCAGGGGATCCACGATAGTGATTCCCGGAAAAAACGAGGAGCCGAAGGTATTGATCGGCGTCGTTCCAGTTTGCGCCCCGAACGACTGCGGCGTGAAAGGCTGGGCGATTGTGCTGTAGACCTTCTCGCGAAGAATGCCCAGAACTTCCATAATGCTTAGATTCGACCGGACGCTCTGCGTATTGGTGATCGACGCGACCTGGCTGCCTGCATCGAGGTGTTGCGCAAAGCCCGCAACGTTCGAGTAAGCGTAGGGAGCGACGCTCGGATCGTGCTGGTAGTAATACTTCGCCGACACGGTATCCTTGGGGCTTTTATTCCAATCGAGATCGGTGACCACCTGATCGGAAGTGAAGTATGCCGTACCTGGACTGGTCGCGTTTTCCGGAAAAATCGGCGTGGCAATCTGGCCGTCATCCGATGGAATCAAATACTGACCGTTAGGTAATTTGTACTGAAAGAGCGCGACTGCTATGGGACTGACGTCACCGTTCCCGGTGAGGCTCGTGCCCCAGAAATTATTCGAGATCTGGGCCAGGCCCTGGGGGGTACGGTTGGTGTCAGTAAGGCCGGAAGGAACCAGCATCCGGGAGAGGCCGATTTCCTGGTCAGAGTCGTGCAGGTGCTGATAGCCGACAAAACCAAACAGTTTGTCTTTGATCAGGGCGCCGCCCAGCGTTCCGCCCGCCGTGTAGCGGTGCAACTGTGGAACCTTGTCGTTAGCGGGAATGTTGGGATCCTGCTTGTCAAAGAAGGGAGCGGCATTCAGCCAATCCGTACCGCGATGTACGTAACCGCTGCCGTGAAGGGTATTGGTGCCGGAGGAGGTGCTCATGTCGATGTGAGCTCCGCTGGTGGCGCCTTGCTGCGCGTCGTACATTGAGGTATTCACGCGAACTTCCATGATCGTTTCGGGAGCTGGCGTAGGCAATGCCTGGCCGACGGCCAGGTATACGGACGCCGTGCTCTGAATTGGAGCCGCGCTCGTGCTGGCAGCGTTAGCCACTCCGGTGTTGTTCACAATGCGGGCCGAGGCTACCTGGCTGGTGCTCTTGCCGTTGAACAAATTGCTTGCGTCGACGCCATTAAGCAGAAAGCTGTTGCTGGTGTCGCGCTGTCCGTTGGCCCAGATTGGCTGGTTGCCCAGACCGCTGTTGGCGCCCGTGCCGCCGGAAAGCTCGGCACTGACGCCCGGAGAAAGAATGGCCAGTCCAGTGAAGCTGCCGGTCGGTAGCGGCACGGCGTCGATCTGGTCCTTTTCCAGAATGTAACCGTTGGTGGTGTCGACTGCATTCATCAAAGGCTCGGCCTGCACCTCGACCACTGTGCCCACCTTGCCTACCGGCAGCGTGACGTTCACCGTGGCGGTGCGGTCGGCCTGCACCGTGATGGAAGGAATCTTTTCGCTTTCGAAACCTTCGTGAGTGAAGGTGAGCGTGTAGATGCCGATGGGCAGGTTGACGAAATCGTAAGTGCCATTCGCGTTCGTTTTTTGGGTGCGGGTGAGACCTGTCTGGTCGCCAACGATGGTCACGACGGTTTCCGGAAGAACACTTCCGGTTTTGTCGGTGACGGTGCCGGTTATTCCGCCGAGGGTTTGCTGCGCCTCAGCGCCGGGTGTAACGAGAAGCGGTATCCACAGGGAGGAGACGGCCAAGAGAGCGACAAATCCGATTCTCTTTCCTTTGCACATTCAGTGACCTCGCGCAAGTCTGTAAGCACGCCCGTGCGGGACAAGCCGGCGGACCACCAAGTTTTGTTTTAACGATTTGGCGGCAGACTTAGATGGTTTGCCGTCCGCACACAAAAAGACTGACCGAATCTACACGAGTTCCCTGTGGAAGGAAAGCCTTCGGTTAGTCAAACTTTCTTTGACCTGGATTAGATATTTTTATCGCGATAATGACTTTCTTAAGACCAGCGTCGTCTCCTCGCCTCCTTAGCTGCCGGCGACTAGAGCATCCTTTCTGTGGCCGCGAATCAAGAACCAGAGCAGCCCGCCGATCAGGTACGCGAGGTAGATGAAAGGGAGCTTGCCATACGGCCCCTCGGGGACGGGGTAGAAGTTCCCGACCAGGGCGAGCAACATGGCGAGGCCCGCTAGCCAGGGAATGATTTGCGCGCCTTGGCGAAAGACACCGTGGTCCCGCAAATAACGCGGCAGTGCGACGCAAACCAACGCATAGGCCACGATGAAGCCATAAGTCGCCAGAGAGCCGAGCCAGCCATAAACATCCAGACCGCTGGCGCCGCGGGCGGCAAGCACCGCGACGGGCAGCAGCGCTGCTATTCCGGTGATGACGACGGTGCGGCTTGGGGTTTGATTCCGCGCATGCGTCTTGCAGAGAGCGCCGTGGGCAAGCCCGTTGTGCGCCATCAGCAGCAGCACACGAGCTGCCGCGGTAATGCATGCCAGAGTTCCGGCAAAGAGGCTTACCAACGCGCCGATATCAATTAACAGTCCGAGCACGGGGACGCCTGCGACGCGGGCTAGAAGATACATGGGAGCCTGGCTGGCTCCCAGTTCTTGGCCAGCAATGTGGAAGCCCAGCACCTCGGCGTAGGCGCAGACCGTAAAGAAGGCTCCGGCCAGAATCGCGCTTTGGATGACCGCTCGTGGAATAGTCTTCAGCGGGTTGCGTGCCTCTGAGCCCAGCGTGGTCGCGCTCTCGAAGCCGACAAAACTGAACAGAGCCAGCACGAGCCCCAGGCGGAGTCCGCTGCTGGTCATGCCGCGCAGATGCAGTTGTTCTCGATCCCAGTGCCAGCCATGTCGCACCAGCAACATCACCACGACGATCACGATCACCGTGACGGAGGCTGCTTCGATCCACAGCATAAGGCGCGCCGAGATTTTTACGTCACGGTAGGCAATCCAAATCGAAACGCCGGTGACCAACGTGGCCAGCAATACGGCTGAGTAAACATGACCGGTGGCATCGCGCAGCAACAAGTTCGCATAGTGATAGAAGCCGCCGATGACACTGGACCCCGTGGCGACGTACGCAAGCAAAAGACTCCAGGCGACGGTTGCGCTGAGCCATGGAGGTAAGGTCATTGAAGCATAGGTGTAGAGCGATCCGGGCGAGGCTGAGTGGCGTGCATAGCGGCCGACGCACAACGCGACAAGCAGTACCGCCACGGTGGCCAGCACGTACGCGAGCCAGGTGCCGTTGCCAGCGAGTGCACACACCAACGGGATGGTAGCTGCAGGCGTGGTCGTCGGAGCCATGGTGGAGACTGACTGCGCGAGCGTTTCCATGGGAGAGAGAATCCCGCGCCGCAATCCGTAGTCGGCGCTTGAGGAATACTCTTGCACGGTCCGCTCCATCGGGGCTAATCCTTCCTCGGTTAATGCTTCCACAATTCAGAGTGGGCTGGGATTGTACAACACGAGTCGCACGAGCGACGGGCGCAGAGAAGACAGTATTCTAAGTGTTGTATCATTTTGCAACGTTTTCGACTGCCATGAAACTGGATAAACAGTTGCTGCAAAGCCTTCCCAAAGTTCTTTTGCACGAGCATTTGGATGGCGTTCTAAGGCCCCAGACGGTGATTGAGTTGGCGATAGATGCCAAGTACACCGGCCTTCCAACCAGAGATCCGGATGAGCTTTCCCGGTGGTTCTTCCGCGGCGCGAATCAAGGGAGTCTCGCAAAATATCTGGAGGGCTTCGCGCACACGATTGCACTTATGCAGACCGAGGAGGCGCTGCAGCGCATCGCGTATGAACAGGCCGAAGATTTGAGTCGGGATGGAGTTATTTATTTTGAAACACGCTTTGCGCCAGTTTTTCACACTCAGAAAGGATTAACCCATCAGCAGATTGTGGCCGCCGTGTTGAAAGGGCTGGAGCGGGGGCGAAAAGATTTCGGTATCTCTTCCGGTTTGATTGTCTGCGCCATGCGCAACATGAATACTTCGCTCGAAATGGCAGAACTGGCAGTCGACTTCCGGGAGCGCGGAGTTGTGGGCTTCGATCTGGCCGGGGAAGAAGGCGGTTATCCCGCGAAGAAACATGTAGACGCTTTTCATTACATCCAGCGCGAGAACTTCAATATCACGATTCACGCCGGCGAAGGTTACGGAAAAGAATCGATCTGGCAAGCCATACAGTATTGCGGTGCGCACCGCATTGGGCACGGGACGCGGTTGATCGACGATATCGCGGTTGTGGATGGGAAGGCAGTGAAGTTGGGAGATTTAGCACAATATGTATTGGACAAGCGTATCCCCCTCGAGATCTGCCTGCTGAGCAACGTGCACACCGGCGCCACGCCGAGTTTGGCGGAGCATCCCTTCCGGATTCTTTATCAGGAGAAATTCCGCGTGACGTTGAACACCGACAACCGGCTGATGAGCGGCACAACCATGACGCGGGAATTCGAAGCCGCTTCCGAAGCCTTTGGTTTGACCATCGATGATTTTGAGAAGATCACGATCAATGCAATGAAGAGTGCCTTTGTGCCATATCGACAGCGCTGCGATTTCATTTATTCTGCCATCAAGCCCGGTTATGCCAAGATCCGCAGGTCGATGGGGACAAAGTGATAGGCTCAGGCGGCATGGTCAAGCTGGCGCTGAAAAAGATCATCCGAAAACAGAGATCAAAACATGGATAGATCAAAACATGGATAACCCTTTCATGGCCCGGGCCATTCAGCTCTCGATTGATAATGTTCGCTCAGGACGCGGCGGACCCTTCGGTGCTGTGGTTGTGAGAGACGGCAACATTATTGCCGAGGGCGCGAATCAGGTCACTTCCACGAATGATCCTACCGCGCATGCGGAGATGGTCGCGATCCGCGAAGCCTGCGGCAAGCTTGGCGCTTTCGAGCTTGAAGCTTGCGAGATTTACACTTCCTGCGAACCCTGCCCGATGTGTCTTGGAGCAATCTACTGGGCTCGCCTCTCTCGCGTTTATTTTGCCAATGCCGACGCAGATGCGTCGCGCGTCGGATTTGATGATTCGCTGATCTACCGTGAACTCGCACTGCCCTATTCGCAGCGCAAGATTCCGATGGTTCAACTGATGCGCGAAGAGGCATTAGCGGCATTTCGTGCGTGGGAAAACAAGTCCAACAAGATCGAATACTGAGTCGGTCTGAGTTTCGCGGACCTTAGCCCAGGGAGAACCATTGATCGATCGCTACTTCAAGCTCGCCGAGAATCGGACTTCCGTGAAGCAGGAGATGCTCGGTGGCCTCACCACCTTCGTCACCATGGCATACATCATCGTGGTGAACCCACAGATTCTTGCCCAGGCAGGAATGCCCGTCGAGGGCGTGGTCTTCGCAACCTGCGTCTCGGCAGCTGTGGCTACGCTGGTCATGGGACTCTATGCCAACTATCCGATCGCGTTGGCGCCGGGAATGTCTCTGAATGCGTACTTCACTTATTCCGTTTGCATCGCCATGCATGTCCCGTGGCGTACCGCGCTGGCGGTGGTTTTTTGTTCAGGCGTCCTTTTTCTTGTGCTCACGGTCACCCGAGTTCGCGAACAGATCGTCAACGGCATGCCCGACTGCTTGAAGCACTCGACGGCGGCGGGGATTGGAATGTTCATCGCATTTGTGGGCATGCGCAACGCAAAGCTGGTGGTGGCAAATCCGGCCACGTTTGTTGGGCTCGGCAGCTTTGCCGACAAAGAAGTGCAGACCGCCTGCTTCGGCCTCGCCGTGACGCTAATCCTGATGTCACGAAAACTTCACGGCGCCATCCTGATTGGCATCTTCGGTACTACACTTGTCGGAATTCTTCGGGGGATATCAAACTGGCCGGCGGCAATTTTTTCGATGCCGCACCCCTCTTCCACTTTCCTGCAGCTTGATTTTCGCGGCGCCAGTCATCTTAGATTACTCGAGATCCTGTTCGCATTCCTGTTTGTCGACCTCTTCGACAACGTTGGCACGCTCGTAGGAGTGTGCGAACAAGGCGGCTTCATCAAAGACGGCAAGATTCCCCGCGTGGGCCGCGTGCTGGTTGCAGACGCCGTGGGCACCATCTTCGGCGCGCTGACGGGAACTTCGACGGTGACGAGTTACATCGAAAGCGCAGCCGGAGTCGCTGCCGGGGCTCGCACGGGTCTGAGCAATATTGCCGTTGCCGTTCTCTTCCTGCTCGCCACTTTCTGCTCGCCGCTGGCTACCGCAATTCCAGCCTACGCAACGGCTCCGGCGCTGATTCTGGTTGGCGTTTTGATGACGCAATCCATTGCGCAAATTGCCTGGCACGATTTCAGCGAGGCAGTCCCGGCATTCATCACCATGCTGGCCACACCTCTCACGTTCAGCATCGCGACCGGCCTGAGCTTGGGTCTGATCTCTTTCACCGTCGTGAAAGTTGCAGCGGGCAAGATCCGCGAAGTGAACACGCTGATTTGGATCCTTACCATCCTGTTTATCCTGCGTTATGTGTATCTGGCTGCAGCCTAAGACTGCGGAGCCAGTCGAGGCTTCTACCTCCTCTCTCAGAGCTCCGAGGCCGGGATTGGCCTTCTCTACGCGGCGGCTCGCTTGCTTCGCTCGAAAAACGCCAGCAGGTCGGCATTGATCCGGTCAGCATTAGTTGTGGGCATTCCGTGTGGGAAACCCGGATACACGATCAGCTGCGCACCCTTAACGATCTTTGCCGACATTCGACCCGCGGCATCGATCGGCACGATCTGATCGTCGTCGCCGTGCATGACAAGCGTCGGCACATCGAACTTCTTGAGGTCTACGGTAAAATCTGTCTCGGAGAAAGCCTTGATGCAGTCATAGTGCGCCTTCATTCCTCCCAGCATGCCCTGCAACCACCAGTGCTCTCGGATACCCTCGGAAATCTTGGCGCCGGGCCGGTTGTATCCGTAGAACGGAAGAGTAATGTCCCGGTAAAACTGCGGCCGATTGGCCGCAAGCTGGGCTCGGAGGCCGTCAAAGACCGAGATTGGCGCGCCGAGGGGATTCTTGTCCGTCTTCACCATCAGCGGTGGCACGGAACTGATCAGCACGGCCATGCCGACACGTTTTGAGCCATGCCGTCCGACATAGCGGGCGACTTCGCCGCCGCCCGTGGAGTGGCCCACGTGGATCGCATTTTTCAGGTCAAGTTTTTCGGTGAGCACGGCGAGATCATCTGCGTACGTGTCCATATCGTTGCCGTCCCACGTCTGGGTGGAACGGCCGTGGCCGCGCCGGTCGTGCGCGATGACTCGGTAGCCGCGCTGGCCGAAGAACAACATCTGTCCGTCCCAGTCGTCCGCCGTGAGTGGCCATCCATGACTGAACACTATGGGCTGACCCGTGCCCCAGTCTTTGTAATAAATCTGCGTACCATCTTTTGTCGCAATCGCTGGCATAAATATTCTCC
>DATHOK010000334.1:0-24557 GCA_035484995.1 Verrucomicrobiia bacterium
TTTTATGTGCTGGATGATATTTCGGCGTTACGGCAGATCAAGGCCGAATCGCTGGAGCAGAGTGCGGCGATGTTTCCGGTGAAGGATTCATTGTTGTACATCGAGCGGCATCCGCTGGGGGGTCCGAAGAAAGGGTTTCAGGGGGATGCGTTTTATACCGCCGATAATCCTCCTTACGGGGCAGTGTTTACGGCGTACTTGAAGGAGAAGCTCAAGACGAAGAAAGAGAAACGACAGGACGCCGAAAAGGAAGCGGCTAAGAAGAACCAGACGATGCCTTATCCCACGAATGATGAACTGCGGGCCGAGGCGGAGGAGCCGAAACCAGAGGTTTACTTTGTGGTTTACGACGAATCTGGAGCGCCAATCCGGCGGGTCGAGGGTGGCATTGAGTCGGGCTTTCAGCGGGCGGCTTGGGACCTGCGCTATTCCGCACCTTCCTTGCGCGAGAGCACCGAGGAAGGCGAAGATTTTGCGCCAGCTGGCACCCAGGGCCCGCTGGTGATTTCTGGCACTTACAGGGTGCAGATGTTCCAGAAGGTTGGCGGAACAGTTTCCGAGTTAGGCAGTGCGCAAAGTTTCAAAGTGGTGGCTGACGGAACGTCTGCGCTGAGTGCGGTCGACCGGGCGGCGCAGGAGGAGTTTCAGCGAAAGGTGGCTCGTCTCTACCGGGCGCTTTCAGGGGCGCTGCACACGGCTGACGACGTAGAGGCACGGCTCAAGGCGATTCGCGCGGCGCTGCGGGAAACGCCGGCGGCGGAGAAACAGTTGGGGGCCGCGGCAGATTCGATCGAGCAGGCGAATCGCGGAATCCTGCGCGCGATGCGGGGAGATAGCGAGATGCAGAAGCGGCAAGAACCGGTGCCGTCGTCGATCAACGATCGGGTGGAGATCATTCTCGAGGGCGAACGCTTTGCTCTGACGAAGCCGACACAAACTCACATTGACGATTACAACATTGCCTCGGGCGAGTTTGCCGGGGAGCTGGCGAAACTTCGAGCGCTGGTTGAAGTTGATCTGGCTAAGCTGGAGAAGGATATGGAGGCTGCTGGTGCCCCTTGGACCCCGGGGCGGGTGCCGGAGTGGAGTGAGAAATAAAAACGGGGAGGCAGAAAACAAGATCGCCCGCTGCGCTCGGGTGAAAGGATCGTGTGGTGTTGGCGAGGTTTTGTGACGATGACAAGCTGCGGTTGGAACGTGGGTGTGGTATCGGGTCATGAAGCGAATTCTTTTATCTTGGAGCAGCGGGAAGGATAGCGCTTGGAGTCTGCATGTGCTGCGGCAGCGTGGCGAGTATGAGGTTGTGGGACTGCTGACTACTTTTAATGAAGAGGCGGATCGGGTGGCGATGCATGCGGTGCGGCGGGAACTGGTCGAGCGGCAGGCTGCCGCTGTGGGGCTTCCGCTTTGGGCTGTGCCACTGCCTTGGCCTTGCTCGAATGCGCAGTATGAAGCGCTTATGGCTCAAACCTGTGCCAGAGCGGTTGCCGAAGGGATTGAGGGTGTGGCGTTTGGGGATTTGTTTCTAGAAGATGTGCGGGCTTACCGGGAGAAGCAGTTGAAAGACACTGGGCTCGAGCCGGTGTTTCCGGTGTGGGGGATGCCGACTCGTGCGCTGGCAGAGGAGATGATTGCATCGGGCACGCGGGCGAAATTGACTTGCATCGACACGGGAAAACTTGATCGGTCATTTGCTGGCCGCGAGTTTGATAGAGCATTGCTTGCGGAGCTGCCCGAGGGAGTTGACCCTTGCGGCGAACGCGGAGAGTTTCATTCGTTTGTTTATGCCGGGCCGATGCTGAATGCGGTTCTGCCGGTTTCGGTGGGCGAGAATATTGTGCGGGATCAATTTGTGTTTGCGGATCTGATTTCAGGGTCAGGGCACGATTCGGGAGAGAAATCTTTAACACAGAGGACACAAGGGAACAAAGGGTAATTCAAACCGGGCTTGTGAAATCCGTGAAGGATTTGTCTTTCTTGACAACTCGCTTGCGATATCCTCAAGGGGCTGTGGTAAACTCGCCGCCGACTGGTGCTCTCGCAGTGGGAGGATTGGGGAATGGGTCTCGCGTTACTGGTCGTCATCTGGCTGATTACTCTGGCCAGCACTTACTTTTTTGTGGCGAAAACCTGGTGGCTGCCGGTTGGGGCTTCGGCGGCGGCGGGGTTCATCGACGGGCAATTCGCCCTCACGCTGGTGTTGATGGGGATCGTTTTCCTGGCGGCTCAGCTCTCGCTGGGCTATTTCGCGTGGCGATACCGGGAACAGCCATCCTCGCCGCCGGTGAGTTATTCGCACGGCAATGTGAAGCTTGAGATCATCTGGACGGTGCTGACTACGATTCTGTTCGTCGGGCTAAATCTGATGGGCAGCAGCGTGTGGGCGGCGCAGCGCTGGGATCCGGCGGGTCCGGGCGCGGTTCAGGTGGAGGTCACCGGGATGCAGTTTGCGTGGTACTTCCGCTATCCGGGAGCGGATGGAAAATATGGCGCGACAAGCCCGAAGCTGATGGACCCCTCGGCCGGTGGTGAGGCTGCGGTGGGGCTGGACACTTCGGACCCGGCGGCGAAGGATGACGTGGTTACGGGCACGATGTTTGTTCCGGTCGATCGGGAGGTCGATTTGAGTTTGCGGTCGGTGGATGTGATCCACAGTTTCTTTGTGCCTTCTTTGCGCTTCAAGCAGGATGCGGTGCCTGGACTCAACATTCACATGCACTTCACACCGACCGCGATCGGCGAATATGAAATTGCTTGCGCCGAACTCTGCGGCCTGGGTCATTACAAAATGCACGGCATGGTTCATGTGGTCAGCCAGGAAGACTTCGACAAGTGGCTGGCGGCACGGGAGGCGGAGAAACAATAAATGGTTGCCATGGAGAACCCGCACGCGCACGCTCCTCAGGGTTTCATTCGGAAATATATTTTCAGCCTCGATCACAAAGTGATCGGATTGCAGTATTTCTTTCTGGCACTCACGGCAGTGTTTGTGGGGATGTTCCTGTCGCTGCTGATGAGGATCCACCTGGTGTGGCCAAATGCCGTGCTGCCGCTGGTGGGCGAGATCAAGCCGGAAACTTACCTCAGCCTGCTCACCATGCATGGAACCATCATGGTGTTCTTCGTGCTGACTACGGCTCCGCAAGGGGGATTTGGGAATTACTTTCTGCCCATTCAGATCGGAGCGCCGGATATGGCGTTTCCGGTCCTGAATATGCTTTCGTTCTGGACAACGTTCATCGGGTTCGTGGTGATTATCGCGGCATTCTTTGTTACGGGAGGAGCTCCGCTGCATGGGTGGACGGGGTATCCTCCATTGAGTGCGGTGCAAAGCGCTGGTCCGGGTGAAGGGTTAGGCGCCGATCTGTGGATTACGAGCATTGCGATTTTCTGTTTGGCATCGCTGATGGGGGCTTTGAATTTCCTGACGACCACGCTGGATATGCGTGCTAAGGGCATGACGATGATGCGCATGCCGTTGACTGTGTGGTCGTGGTTCATCACGGCGATCCTGGGGCTGCTGGCGTTCGGCGTGCTGCTTTCGGCGGGAATTTTGTTGCTGATGGATCGCAACCTGGGCACGAGTTTTTATGTGCCTTTGGTGGTGGTGAATGGACAGATCATGCAGCACAAGGGCGGCTCGCCTTTGCTGTGGCAGCATCTGTTCTGGTTCTTCGGGCATCCGGAGGTGTACATCGCGATTCTGCCGGGCATGGGCGTGACTTCGCAGATTCTCTCGACGTTCTCGCGCAAGCCGATCTTTGGCTACAAGGCCATGGTCTATGCCATGCTCTCAATCGGATTTTTCGGGTTCATGGTTTGGGGCCATCATATGTTCATGAGCGGGATGAGCCCGTACTCGGCGTTTGCCTTCTCGCTGCTGACCATGTGCATCGGCGTGCCCTCGGCGATCAAGACGTTTAACTGGCTCGGGACGATGTATAAAGCGCGCATTCGGTTCCAGACTCCGATGCTGTATGCGATTGGGTTTGTTTCTCTTTTCGTCTCCGGCGGATTGAGCGGACCTTTCCTGGCCCAGCCGGTGCTCGACATTCAATTGCACGACACTTATTTCGTGGTGGGCCACTTCCACCTCATCATGGGCGTGGCCGCAATCTTCGGAATGTTTGCGGCTACCTATTACTGGTTCCCGAAGATGTTTGGACGGATGATGAATGAAACCTGGGGACGAGTGCACTTCTTCATCACGCTGATTGGAACCTACGCGATCTTCATGCCGATGCATTATCTGGGCATCGCCGGAGGGACGCGGCGGTACTCGCAATACACGGAAGTCGCGTATCTTACGAAGCTGATGCCGATTCACCAGTTCATAACCTACGCGGCGATTATCACGATCACGGCGCAGTTTATTTTTGTGATCAATCTGTTCTGGAGCATGTTCAAGGGGCCGAAGGCGAGCGACAACCCGTGGGAAGCGACGACTTTGGAGTGGACTACGGCGACGCCTCCTCCGCATGACAACTTTGGCGGCGTGACGCCAGTGGTTTATCACGGTCCTTACGAGTATGGAGTTCCGGGCGCGGCTAAGGATTATGTGATGCAGACAGATCCGGTGAGCGTTCCGGCGACGCACTGAAGCGGCTAGATGTTTATGGCGACTTACACTCCAACCCGTCCGGTTGATCAGCTGGGCCATGACCGGCAGCCGCCAGCACCGCCTTTGGGTGGCGGAGGGGATGAGGGCCGCGGAGATGGCTCTCCGAATTATGGGGCGCGTTTGCGGCGGGCGCGGCTGGGAATGATCTGCGCTATCGCAACCGTTTGTATGGTGTTTGTTTCGCTCACGAGTGCACTGATCGTGCGGAGGGGCTTGCCCACATTTGACGATTCCAGCCGCACTTACTTTCGCGACTGGGGCGGAGTGCAGTTGCCCTGGTTGCTGCTGGCAATCAATACGGCAATCCTGCTCATCAGCAGTTTGACGATGGAGGGCGCACGCCGCGGAATTGCGCGGCGGGCGGCGCTGGCCCCGGTGGGGTCGATCCCGGGAGTTTCGCTTGGAAGAGAACGGAACTTTCCCTGGCTGGGCGTGACGGTGATTCTCGGTCTGGCATTTCTGGTGGGACAGGGTGTTGCGTGGGCTGACCTGAGAAGCCGGGGATTCTTTGTCAGCACGAATCCGGACAGTTCGTTCGTTTATCTGTTCACAGCGGCGCACGCGGTACATCTGCTGGGGGGCATCATTGCCTTGTCGTGGGCGAGCATCACTTCCCTGCTGCATCGGCCGATTGAAGATCGGCGGATCGTGGTGGATGTTGCGGCCTGGTATTGGCATTTCATGGCGGTGTTGTGGATTTATGTTTTTGCACTGTTAGCATTTGCGCGATAAGAAAGGGGAGACCAAAGAATGGCTGACGCCGCTGCTGTGCAGCACGGGGTTTCCGGGGAATATGAAGCGCCGTTGTTCGGGGCTTATTCGAAGAAGGTTGGGATGTGGCTGTTTCTGGCCTCGGACTCGCTGACTTTCGGAGCGCTGCTGTTTGCCTTCAGCTACAACCGCATCTATACGGCGTGGCCCACGCCGTTTGGCAAGGACAGCATCATCAATGCGACGGTGATGACGGCCTGCCTGCTTTCGAGTTCTCTGACCATGGTGCTGGGCGTGTTTGCGGCACAGCGTGGCGACCGGGCGTGGACACGGAATTGGCTGCTGGCGACCATGGCATTCGGCACGGCGTTCATTGTGCTGCACGGGATGGAGTGGACCAAGCTGATCCATGAAGGTTTAAGTTTGCCGGGATTTCCGAAGCCCGCGGGGCAGGAGGCCGGCGAGTTCGCAAAGATCTCGACCGGGGTGCCGCAGTTTGCGGCGACCTTCTTTGGGCTTACTGCGATGCACATGCTGCACGTGACGATCGGGGTGATCTACTTGGGCGTGGTGGCGCTGCGCAAGTGGTTCTTGCCGATTCTGGGAGCGCTGTGGCTGGTGGGATTTCTTCTGATTCCTTCGGACAATGTTTTTCATTATGGAGTTCACGCGCTGCTGATTGGACTGATTGTCGCGAGCATCATTCTTTTTCTGAAGCCGAAAGTCTATGACGCGGACGATGTTGAAGTAGCGGGTTTGTATTGGCACTTTGTGGATCTGGTGTGGATGTTTATTTTCCCGCTGGTTTATTTGATGTCGACGAAAGTCTAGAGCGGTTACAGTCGTGGTGGAAATTTCCGGCGGCCAGGCGCTGCAGGCAAATGCATAGGTCCTTCGCGCAAAGAACGCGCTCAGGATGACAGGGTTTGGAAAGGGAAAATCCGATGCACGATGTGGCTACGCACGACGATAGCAAGGGCCAGTATTTCTGGGTTTGGGGCGCGCTGCTGCTTCTGACCGGGGTGGAAGTTTGGCTCGGTTACCGGCAGGTATTCGAGCCGGTGCGGATGCTGGAAGTGCTGCTGGTGCTATCGGTGATCAAGTCGGCGCTGATCATTGCCTACTTCATGCACCTGAAGTTTGAGAAAGCGATCATGCGCTGGTTGCTGGTGATCGCGGTGAGCGGCTGCTTTGTGATCATGTACTTCTTTTTCTTTCCGGATGCGGACCGGATTCTGCGGCTGGGAGTGAAGTAAAATTGAGATCGCGATGACGTTTCTTTGTGGCAAAGCTCGAGCTCTTGCACTGCTGGCGGTGCTCTGCGTTTGCTCCATGCCCAGCTTTGGGCAGGGCTGCGCGATGTGCAATGCTAACGCCCGGAGCACGCCCAAGGAAGGCCAGCAGGCGCTGAACCGGGCGGTGCTCGTGCTGCTGCTTCCTCCGGTTGGAATTATGATCTTTGGTTTTGGTTTGGCTTTCCGGTACGGAAAGCGGCGCGATCAGGAGCAGGATTAGGCTTTCGCGATACTTTCTTTTGGCTCTTCGGGCTCCACCCTTCCCGTTTTCTTAGGCGCTTCGGCTAATGCCCGCGCCTCCGACGAAGGTCTCTGATTTATAATAAAAGATTCGGCAGGGCTCTCTGAAGACGCCGGGAACACTCTCGGCGGGAATAGAGTCCGCTGCCGGACCTTTTACCCGATGTCTGACTTACTACCCACGGAAAGCATTATTGTTCGCGGCGCACGCGTCCATAATCTCAAGAACATCGATTTTGAGGTTGCGCATAACACCTTGACCGTGGTCACGGGGGTCTCGGGTTCGGGTAAATCTTCCCTTGCGTTTGACACTATTTATGCTGAGGGCCAGCGGCGGTACGTGGAGTCTCTGTCAGCTTATGCGCGGCAGTTCCTGGAGCGCATCGAGAAGCCGGATGCTGATTCGATTGATGGAATCGCACCGGCGGTGGCGATCCGGCAGAAGAATACGACTCGGAATCCGCGATCGACTGTAGCGACGGCGACCGAGATTTATGACTATCTGCGGTTGCTGTTTGCCCGCATTGGGCGCACCTATTGCGTGAACTGCGGCCGCGAAGTGAAGAAAGATACCGTCGACGAAATCGCAGATGCGGTGTTGGCTTTGGATCCGGGAACGCGAGTGCAGGTGGTCTTCCCTTTGCAGCCGGTCGTGGCTGTGACCCAGGAAGCGGAAAAGAAGGCTACGCGCGGACGCAAGTCCGCAAAGAAGGCTGCGGCGGGGGGCTCGGGACTTACGGAGCAGATTAAGACTCGGCTGTTCGAGTTGCGCAAGGCGGGTTTTAATCGGCTGTATCAGGCGGGGCAGGTGTTTGAGTTTTCAACGCCGGAATCGCTGCTGGACATTCGCTTTGACCAGCCGGTGTTCGTTTTGGTGGATCGGCTGACGGTTTCCGCGGAGTCGAGGTCGCGCATCGTGGATGCGGTCGAGACTGCGTACCGGGAAGCGGGTGAAGTGATTTTCGATGTGCCTGCGCACGTTGAGCAGTCAACTTCCGCGGGCGAGGGCGCCCGCGCCACAGGAACCCTGCGGTTTGCGCAGCGCTTCGAATGCAAGAGTTGCAATCTGCGTTATGAAGAGCCGGAGCCGCGGTTGTTTTCCTTCAATAATCCTTATGGCGCGTGCCCGCGGTGCCAGGGGTTTGGGAACACGATTGACTTCGATCTCGACCTGGTCATTCCGGACAAAACAAAATCGCTGGGCGAAGGGGCAATTGATCCCTGGAATAAACCTAAGTATCGGCCTGTGTTTACGGACATGAAGCGATTTGCCAAACAGGAAGGCATTCCGCTGGATATGCCCTGGGCGGAGCTTGGCGAAGCGGAACGGGAGCTCATTCTAGACGGGGATGGAAAATTCCTGGGCGTGCGCGGATTCTTTCAGTATCTGGAGCGCAAGAAGTACAAGCTGCACATTCGGGTGTTCTTGAGCCGTTATCGCGGATATTCAACTTGTCCAGAGTGCCGGGGGACGCGGCTGAGGCTGGAAGCGCGCCAGGTGAAGATCAACGGAAAAAACATTTGTGACGTTTGCGCGATGACGGTGGAGGACGCAGCTAAATTCTTTGCTGGGGTTCAGTTGAGCCCGGAAGAAGCCGACATTGCGGAGCGGTTGCTGCAGGAGATTCGCGAGCGGTTGCGCTTTCTCAACGATGTGGGCCTGGAATATCTGACACTCGACCGGCTCTCGTCTACGCTCTCTGGCGGTGAAGCGCAACGCATTCAGCTCGCTACCTCGCTGGGGTCGCGGCTGGTGGGAACGCTCTACGTGCTGGATGAGCCTTCCATCGGGCTGCACAGCCGCGACACCCATCGCCTGATCAAGATCTTGCAAGACTTGCGTGATTTGGGGAATACGATTCTGGTGGTGGAGCACGATCCCGACATTATGCGCACGGCCGACCGGATTCTCGATCTCGGTCCGGGAGCGGGAGAAAACGGCGGCAAGCTGGTGGCTGCGGGAACGTATGAAGAGATTGTGAGAAATCCCGCATCGCTTACGGGGCGTTATCTGGCGGAAGATTTGCGCATTCAGATACCGGCCGTGCGACGCCAGCCGGGGGTACAGCAGATCAGGATCAAAGGAGTGCGGGCAAACAATCTGAAGGGTGTGGATATTTGCATTCCGCTGGGAATGCTGGTGGCAATTACCGGAGTTTCGGGGTCGGGAAAATCTACGTTGCTTCATCAGGTTCTTTATCAGGCGCTGGGAGAAGCCAAGAAGCAGCAGAGCCTGGGAGCGGCGCGAGGGGCAGCGACATGGGAAAGTCTGGAGGGCGATCAGTTCATCGACGAAGTGGTGCTGGTGGATCAATCTCCGATCGGGCGGACGCCGCGGTCGAATCCGGTGACTTATATCAAGGCATTTGATGCCATCCGCGAGCTTTTTGCCTCGCTGCCTGAGGCCAAGAAGCGCGGCTTCGCCTCGGGGCACTTTTCTTTCAACATTCCCGGAGGGCGTTGCGAAACCTGTCAGGGCGATGGCACGGTTACGGTGGAGATGCAGTTTCTCGCCGACGTTGAACTCATTTGCGAAGAGTGCAAAGGGACGCGCTACAAAGCGCAGGTGCTCGACGTGCGCTACCGCGGAAAGAATATTCATGAAGTGTTGAACCTCACGGTGAAAGAGGCGCTGAAGTTTTTTGCCGAAGTGCCCAAGCTGACAGACAAGCTGCGCGTGCTTGACGAAGTTGGTTTGGGATATTTGCGGTTGGGGCAATCGGCTACAACTTTGTCGGGGGGAGAGGCGCAGCGCATGAAACTGGCGGCGCATCTGCAACCCACGGGTCGCGAGATTGGGCGGCCGGCAGCGGCGCGGCCGGAAGACAAAGCGCGACGGCGGCGGGTGCTTTATATTTTTGATGAGCCCACGACAGGGCTTCATTTCGATGATGTCAGCAAACTATTGGCCGCCTTCCGCCGTCTTATTGATGCGGGGGGATCGATCCTGGTGATCGAACACAATCTGGAAGTGATCAAGACTGCGGACTGGGTTATCGACCTGGGGCCGGAGGGCGGAGCGCGCGGCGGGAAAATTGTGGGAGTGGGTCCGCCAGAGGCGATTGCGAAGGTGCCCGGCTCTTATACCGGCAAATATCTGACTCGACTCCTGAACGGAAATAACGCAGGTAATGGCCATGGAGCGGCACGGTCCAATGGGAGCAAGTAGGGTTCTAGCGGGCTGCCTGTTGATGTTGGCGGTGGTCTTGCGCTCGGTCGCACAGGATAGCAGCTCGCCTTCGGGACAGGCTTCTTCACAGTCTTCATCGCAATCTTCATCAAAACCACAGAGTCACCGGTCCGCGCATCACATTCAGGTGCAGGACGAGGATTCTCCAGCTCAACCTGCGGAGCTTACAGAGTCTGAAAGTGCGATTGAAAAGCGGGATTATGCCGCTGCCGAACCGCTGCTTCGGAAATTGCTCGATCGCCAGCCTGCGAGCTACGTGGGATGGTTCGATCTTGGCTTTGTGGAAAATGAGTTGGGCAGACTGGATGACTCGATTGCGGCTTACCGAAAGTCAGTAGCGGCCAAGCCGGACGTTTTTGAATCGAACCTGAATCTTGGGCTGCAACTGGCCAAGACCGGACAACCTGAGGCGGAGCAATTTCTGCGGGCAGCGACGCAGTTGAAACCTACGAGCCACGTAGCTGAGGGTCAATACCGGGCATGGGTTTCACTCGGGGAGACGATCGAAAAGTCGAACCCTGAGGAGGCGCTTGCGGCATACCAGCGCGCGGCGGCGCTGCAGCCGAAAGAGGCTGAACCGCATCTTTCCGCGGGGCAACTTCTTGAACAGGAAAACAAATACGCTGGGGCTGAGCAGGAATACAAACAGGCGCTGGCCCTTGATTCGAGGTCGACGGATGCGGTCATGGGCTTGGCCAACATCTACATGCGTGGGCGCCGTTTTCCTGAAGCGGAAGAGTATTTGCGAAGGTTGTTGGCGGCAAATGGGGATTCGGCTGCGGTGCACATCCAGTTGGGGCGCGTGCTTGCGGCCGAGGGCAAAGCCGACGCTGCTATTGCAGAGCTGCAGGCCGGAGTGAAGCTGGCGCCGGGCGACGATGCGGCGCAGCGCGATCTTGCCGAGGTGTATGCGGCCGCTGGAAAAAACGACCTGGCCGAGGCGGCCTACCGTGCGCTGTTGGTTGCGCACCCCAACGAGGCCGAGTTGCACGATGGACTGGGTAAGGCTCTGTTGTGGCAGAAGAAGTCACCCGAAGCCCAGCGGGAGCTGGTCACCTCGGTGACGCTGAAGCCCAACTTCGGAGGCGCTTATTACGATCTCGCATTTGCGGCCAACGACAACAAGGATTATCCAGTCTTAATTCGTGCGCTGGATGCCCGAGCCAAACTGCTGCCTGAGACTCCAATGACATATTTTATGCGAGCCTCGGCGTACGATCACCTGCGAGACTTCAAGAAAGCATCTGCCAACTATCACCTCTTCCTTAACAACGCTAATGGGAAGTATCCTGATCAGGAGTGGCAGGCGAAGCATCGGCTTATTGCCATCGAGCCGAAGAGATAGCCTGTGGGAAGCCAATGTTGTTCGCGATGGGACATTCACGATTCTGGCTGGCTGTAGCGGCGGGCTTAGCGTTATCGGCGCTGATCGCACCTTCCCCGCTGCGCGGCCGCGAGGAACCCTCAGTCGAAGAACTGAAGGAGCGCGTGGCCAATCTGCCCGTAGGCGATCGTCCCGCGCTGTGCATCCACATATCCGAGCGGCAACTGGGTGATGCGGACAGGTTGTATATTGCAGGCGACACCGAGAAGGCGCGGGCAGCACTGGCCGACGTAGTCGCTTATTCCGAGTTGGCTCGCGACTACGCGATTCAGTCACACAAGCACGAAAAACAGAGCGAGATCGCCGTCCGCAAGATGGTGCGGAAGCTCACCGACATGAATCACGCCGTCTCCCACGAGGACCAGGCACAGGTACAGGACACGATTGACCGCATGCAGAAGATTCGTGATGATCTGCTGGTTGCCATGTTTCCGAAAGTCGACAAGAAGAAATGAGGATCTGCCGATTTCGAGTTTGCGCTGGTTTGGGGTTGTTCTTGATGATGGCGGCGCTGTCACCGGCCCAGCGTCACAGGGATCCCTTCACCCAGGCGGAGATTGACCAGATCCGCGATGCCAGTTGGGAGCCTCAGCAACGGCTTTCTCTTTACGTAAAGTTTGCCCGGGCGCGCCTGGTCGATCTGGAGCAGATGCGCGGCGATCCCAAGACGAAAAACCGGCCACAGCAAACGCATGACAAGCTGGATGATTTCCTGCTCATCTACGACGAACTGAACGACAACATCGACACCTATGTAGATCGCAAGAATGACATTCGCAAGCCCCTGAAGGTGATCATCGACGCTGACACCGAGTTCCAGGCAAAGCTGCTTGCGCTGAGGGATGCGGCCGGTGTTTCCGCGGAGGAAGCCAAACAGTACGAATTTGCTTTGACCGAAGCCTTAGACACACTTGATGGATCGACGGGAGACCACCGCAAGCTGTTGGCGGATCAGGACGACGCGGCTAAACACAAGAAGAAGTTTGCCTCAAAGTCGGCCGCGGAAAAGTCTGAGTAAATCTGCGCGTGCCCATCATATCGTGCCCATCATATCGTGCTAATCATGTCATGTTAATCTGCTCACTGTGCGTGAGGGACTGCTCGAAATCTTTCATGAGGAACACCGGGGGTTGCGGCCCGGCGCCTTGGCGCCAGAGCTGAAGATTGAGTTTTTTGCTTTCGCGAACGTCAACAATACGATTCGCTTGCGCGAAGGCAGGCTTCTGGTAAGGCTCTCCGATCTGCTGGAAGGGGCGCCCGACGCCGTGTTACGGGCCATAGCCCACATTCTGCTGGCCAAGATGTATCGCAAGCCCATCGACCGAGGCCACGCAGCTCGCTATAGAAAATATGTGGCCAGCCACGAGGTTGTGCGTAAAGCCCATCTGGTGCGGCAAATGCGCGGGCGCAAGCGTCTGCATTCGCCGAAGGGCCACATCTACGATCTCGACGCTGTGTTCGAGGATCTGAACCGGCGCTTCTTTCATGGACTGCTGGGCCGGCCGCGCATGAGTTGGAGTCCGACGAAGACCCGACGCATCCTGGGGCATTACGATCCGGCGCACAATGCAATTGTCATCAGTCGCATCTTTGATCAGGCAGCTGTGCCGCGGTATGCCGTGGAGTATATCGTCTACCACGAAATGCTGCATTTGAAGCATCCAGTCAGGTTGAGGGGCAGCCGGCGCTGCGTACACTCGGCGGAGTTTCAGGCGGAAGAGAAGTTATTTCCGCAACTAGAACAGGCGAATGCGTTTTTGAAGCGGTTATGAAGGATGTGACCGGTTTGCGAGAGTGATCGATGGTGAGAGAGCGAGCCGTTCTTACCTTTTCAACCAAATTTCCACTCTACGATTTCTTTGCCTTCCCTCAGGAGTGTCGTTCGCGGCCACGGCAATTTGCGAGCCGAGTCCCATCACCGTGGCGGCCTTCACGCCCCGCTGTTCGAATTGCTGCGCCACGGCATCGGCACGCGCTTTTGAGAGATTCTGTGCGGCTTCCTTGCTATCGTTGAAACCCAGGAGCACCAGGTTGTCGCCACTGTAATGCAGGTCGGTAACAAATGTAACGACGCGACTGAGATCGGCGACTGCTTTATTGTCGAGTTGTGAGCTGCCCTCACGGAAACGGAAATCGAGCGACAACCGGTCGTAGCCGCTGGTAAGGCGGCGATAGTCTGCAGGCGCCGCGGCCGAACTGGCGGCGGCCGCCGCAGCCGAGACGTTCTGTCCTACAAAACCGACTTCCGCCACAATGTTTTGCCCCACGCCGGAGAGGGCAAAGTCCACAAATCTGCGAGTCAGTTCCTGCCGCGGTTGCGCGGCCGTATAAAGGAACAGCCGCCGCGAAAGAGCATAGTCCTCGGTGGCCACGGTAAAGGGTGTTGGCAAGAGTGCGGCAGCGCCGTTCTCGTAGACGGCTAGGGCTTCGGTCTCCTGAACGTAGGTCAGACCGACGAAACCAATTCCATTCGGATCCTGAGCGACGGCGTCGGAAAGTTTGCGACTGTCTTCGACCCGCTTCGCCGACGCCGCCAATGCGGCGTTGTCGAGCACAAGGGTTCGGAATGTATCGTAGGTCCCGGATTTGTCGTCGCGAGCATACAGGTGGATAGCACCGTCTAACCCGCCCACCTGCAGCCAATTCCCCACCGTGCCCTCGAAGATTTGTGCGATCTGATCCTTCGACAGCGTTCGCACCCGATTTGCTCTGTTGACGATGACTGCGATCCCGTCGAGCCCGACGATATGTTCGCACTCCGGAGAGGCCATGTCGCCGAGACCGGCTAACTGCATCGCCTCCTCAGATTTGATTTTTCGAGAAGCCATTCCGATATCAGCCTGGCCATTAGCCAAGTCTTCGAAGGCCGTAGCCGAGCCGTGGGCGTGAATCTGAATCGCTTTAGGGGCGCGATCACCGGGTAGAATTCCCCTCACAAAAACTTCGTCATCCCGATCTCCGGGAATGGTTTTAACGTCGGTTGCGCCCTGTTGTTTGAGAAACTCCTGGGCCAGCGCAGGAGCCAGACTTTCTCCGATTGTGTTCGATCCGCTAAGCCTGAGAATAATGTCGTCCGGGCTAATCTTCGAGCGGGCACCTGATCGGGCCAGCTTGAACCAGAAAAGCCCGGCTAGGCAGACCACAAGGACGACCGCGATTGCGGCAGTTACCGATGTGAGAGTCTTGCGCGCCGGCATAGGATGTTTTCAGAACTCGGGATGGCCTGGACCGTCTCCCAATATGCTGAGTGATTTTATCCGAGTGCGCGCCCCCGCGCACTCGGGTGGACGCCACGACACCCGTTTAATCCCAGATTTCCCCGTGTGATGCAGATCACGCTCGTTTGTGACGCCGTGGATTGACGGCCCCGCCGCTGGCGGCATATCCTTGAAGTTGAAATTGAAATTCATTTTCAAGATCATTTTCAGGATCGCTTCGAGAAACACAGGTCACTCATAAATGCTTCAGGCTTTCATCATCACGCTGCGCGAAGGGGTTGAGGCAGCCCTGATCGTCGGCATTACACTGGCTTATCTGGCCAAGATTGGCCGGAATGATCTGCGCAAGACTGTTTACGCAGCGCTGGGCGCCGCTTTCCTCGGCAGCATCGGCGTGGCGGTCGTGATTTCCCGGCTGAACTGGAACGAAGACGTTTTCGAAGGCTGGGTCATGCTGGTCGCCGCCTTCTTCGTCGTCACCATGATTATTTTCATGATGAAGACAGGGCGCAAGCTCAAAGGCCAGATTGAGGGCAAGGTCGGCCTGCTTGCCGGCAACGATGCCTGGGTTGGCCTGTTCTTCTTTGTGTTTCTGATGGTGCTGCGCGAAGGCGCGGAGACTGTGCTGATTCTTTCCGCCGTCTCCCTGAACTCCACTGAACTGATGAGCTTTCTGGGCACGCTGCTGGGTGTGCTGGCAGCTATTGCTTTCGGCGTGATGTTCGTGAAGGGTAGCGTGCGGATTAACCTGCAGAAATTCTTCCGCGTGACGACAGCGATCCTGTTCCTGGTGGCGCTGCAGTTGGTGGTGGCGGGTCTGCATGAGTTGTCGGAGAGCGGTGTGATTGCTTCTTCCAAGCGTGAGATGGCCATCATTGGGCCCATCGTGCGCAACGATCTTTTCTTTTTCGTCACGATTATCGCTCTCGCGGCGCTGATGGTCTTGTTCGACGCCAAGCGACGTCAGCCTGTTCTGGAGCCCGCTTCGGCTGCGGAGCGGCGCAAGGCCGCCTGGACGGCTCGTAAAGAGCGTTTGTGGATGGCTTCGGTGTATGGGTTCTCGTTTGTCTTCATCGCTTTGGTGACGGCCGAATTTATCTATACCAAGAGCGTGAGCGCACTGTCACCGGCTACCGAAGTCAATTTCATGAACGGACTGGTGACGATTCCGCTGAAGCAGGTTTCGGATGGAGATTTGCATCGCTACCAGGCTCAGGAGAATGGCACGGAGATCCGATTCTGGCTCTATCAGAAGCCCGACGGCAGGATCGCCACGGTTTTCGATGCTTGCGAAATCTGCGGCGCGGTGGGTTTCTACAAGTCGGGCAACATGGTGGTTTGCAAGAACTGTGCCGCGCCGATCAACCCGCAGTCGGTGGGCGCGAAAGGCGGATGCAACCCGGTTCCGCTCAAGGCGACCCAGACTGCCGACTCCGTGATTATTCAAGAGGCGGACATTGCGGCCGGCGGCCGCATGTTCGAGAAGCAGTAGAGGATGTTCGCCCGGTTCGTCTACGAATCCTTCCGACGGCAGAAGCGGCGCAAATTGCTGGCTGGCGCAGCCATCACACTCGGCGTAACTGTGGCTACGGCAATGATTGCAGTCGCCACCGACATCGGCGACAAAATTAACCGCGAGCTGCGCACCATTGGCGCCAATCTGTTAGTCACTCCCGAAGAAGACACGCTGGATGTGGAAATTGGCGGGGTGAACCTGAAGCCGCCGAGCGATGGTGCGTTTCTGAACGAAGCGGACCTGCCGAAGATCAAGGGCACTTTCTGGCATAACAACATCACCGGGTTTGCGCCTATGCTTCCAGTGAATGTTGCGGTCATGCGCGCACACACGGACTTCATGGAGAATGAAACACTGGTTGGAACCTATTTTGCGAAGCAGCTCTCCTATGGCAATGCTGCATTCACGACCGGCGTTCGTACGACTCACCCCTGGTGGAGAGTCACGGGGTCTTGGCCGAATGACGACTCCAGCGACGTCTTAGTTGGAGAAAGAGTCGCAAAGCGGCGGTGGCTTAAGACGGGTGATGAGGTCTGGCTAAGCGAGCCCCATCCGGTTGCGCATGCTCCGGGAGAAACAATCCACGTGAGCGGTATTCTTTCGACAGGCGGCCCCGAAGACGACGAGATCGTCGCGCCTCTGGGATTGGCACAGCGGCTCCTCGGCAAACCGGGCGCAGTTCGCCGAGTCTACGTCAGCGCGCTGACCAAGCCAGAAGACGCTCTGGCCCGCCGCGATCCCAAGAGCATGTCTGGTCCGATTTACGACCGCTGGTACTGCTCGCCGTATCCGCAGTCGATTGCGTTTCAGCTGCAGGAAGCGATTCCGCACTCGCACGCCGAACAGATTCGTCAGGTCGCGCAGAACGAGGGCGCTGTACTTACGCGCATTGAGGGACTGATCTTCCTGATCACGCTTGCCGCGCTGTTTGCGTCAGCATTGGCGGTTTCTGCCGCCATGGCCACTGCTATTTTTGAGCGTCGCGCGGAAGTGGGTCTAATGAAGGCTCTGGGCGCGGGAAAGCTGGCGATTGCCTCGGTCTTCTTTGCTGAAGCGACGCTGCTGGCTTTGTTCGGCGGCCTCGTGGGCTTTGCGGCCGGCGGATTGCTTGCCCATCAAATCGGCCGGTCCATCTTCGATTCGCAGATTACGATTCCGCCGGTGCTTCTGCCGGTGATTCTGTCGATTGCCGTCGTCGTTACGTTTGCGGGAAGCGCGGCCGCCGTATTCAAAGCAGTAAGCCTGGACCCTGTGTTCGCCTTGCGAGGTGAACTGTGAACGTCTCCTGTCCCGCGCAAGACGTATGTGCCAGCCGTGTGCAGGCGCTGCACACTTCCATGTTTGTGCGGATGCTGGTGCGGGCCGCGGTCCTTCGCCGCGGACGTGCGCTCTCGGCGCTGTTTGCCATGGTCGTAGCCGCCGGCGTCACCACGGCGATGTTGAATCTTTACGTGGATGTGCAGGCTAAACTGCGGCGTGAGTTCCGTAACTACGGCGCGAACATCGTCGTCGTGGGCAGGGACGGCGCTTCCCTTCCCGCAGACGCTCTCACCCATGTGGAATCGGTTATCGCTGGCCGCGGTATAGTCGCGCCCTTCGGGCTGGTAGTGGCACGAAGCAGCGACGGCCAGCCGGTCGTCGTTGCAGGCACAGATTTCGATCGGGTTCGACAACTTGACCGCTGGTGGTCGGTGAGCGCTTGGCCTTCCGCGCCGCAGCAGGCGTTAGTCGGGGTGCGCGCTCTTTCTGTCGTATCACCCAAGAACCAGCCTTTCGATCTTAGTTTTCAAGGACACACCATTCACCTGATGTCTGCCGGAACAGTGCGGACAGGTGCTGCCGAAGACAGCCGGGTTTATGTTTCGCTGGCCGATTTCATTTCATGGACCGGCGTGCTGCCTTCCACGATTGAGGTTGCGGCCAGTGGATCGCCGGAAGAGATCTCTGGCATCATGCGTCAATTGGAGCAGGCGATTCCGGCCGCCGATGTGCGTCCAGTGCGGCAAATCATGGAAGGCGAAGCGCGTGTTCTGGGAAAGACCCGGGCCACGCTGCTGGCCGCTTCTGCGCTTATTATTCTGACGGCCGCGCTGTGTGTGCTCTCCACCTTGATGGGATGGGTTTTCGACCGCCGGCGAGATTTCGCCATCATGAAGGCGCTGGGCGCGTCCGACCGGCTGTTGAATGGCTTTTTCGCGGCCGAGGCAGCAGCCCTGGGGGCGAGCGGCGCTGTGATCGGATTTGTTCTGGGCATTGGCATCGCGGCCTGGATCGGGCGGGTTAACTTCCATGCTCCCGTGGTGCCACGTTTCAGTGTTCTGCCCTTTGTTCTGGCTGGTAGCATAGTGGTGACGTTGCTTTCGGCAGTTTTCCCGATTTGGCTGTTGCGCCGGGTGCAGCCGGCGGTCATCCTGCGGGGAGAGTGAAATGATCGAGATCAAGAATGTGATCAAGCTCTATCCCGCCAAGGCGGCGAACGAGCACGCGACCGGCAAGGGAGAGCAGAACAGCACGATTCATGCGCTCGATGACATCTCCTTGCACGTGGCGCGGGGAGAATGGCTCTCGATCATGGGCCCATCGGGGTCGGGGAAATCGACGCTGGTGAACCTGATCGGGTGCCTGGATCGTCCGACGTCTGGTGAAATCTGGCTCGATGGTCAGAATGTGGCTGGCATGTCGTCGGCGGACTTGAACCGCGTGCGCGCCGAAAAGATTGGATTTATTTTTCAGCAGTTCCATCTCATTCCATTTCTAACGGCGGTCGAGAACGTCATGCTGGCGCAATACTTTCACAGCATGACCGACGAGAAAGAGGCGATTGAAGCTCTGACTCGAGTCGGGCTGGGCGACCGGGCCCATCACTTGCCCTCACAGCTTTCCGGCGGCGAACAACAGCGGGTGTGTATCGCGCGGGCGCTGATCAACGATCCGAAGATTATTCTGGCGGATGAACCTACGGGCAACCTCGACGCCATCAACGAAGAGATTGTGCTGCGGCTGCTGCGCGACTTTCATCAGCAAGGGCGGACGATCGTGATGGTTACGCACGATCCCGTGGTAGCGCGCCTGGCCGACCGGCGCGTCGAGTTCCATCATGGCAGGATCGAGTCGCAGGAAGTTTTTGCCATGGCCGATGAAGAGCAGTTCGATGAGGTGCTCGAAGAATTGTGGGTACTGGCCGAGCATGGCGAGATCGCAGAAGTCGAGCGCATGGAAGTGCACGGCGCGCTCCCCGTGAGTCTGGCCATTGAGAAAATGATTCAGATGGGATTTGTGCTCTCCGCGCCGCATCCGCCTCTCGCTCACGATCACAGGCCGTTCGTGAATCCCTGCCACGATGCCCTCAAACCCGTGGCCGCTTCGATCGGCGATGGCACTTTGATCGTGGAGCTTACGCCCCGCGGGCGCGAACGGGCAGGCAGCATCATCCGCCGCCACCGCCTCGCCGAAAGACTTTTTACCGACAGCCTGGCGATGGACAGCGAATCGGAGATCGAGCAGCAGGCCTGCAAGTTCGAGCACATCCTTTCGCCGGAAGCGACTGACAAGATTTGTACTTTCCTCGGACACCCGCGGACCTGTCCGCATGGTGCGCCGATTCCGCCGGGGGAATGCTGTGGAAGAAGCTCTGAGTTCGACGGAACTGCGGTCCGCTCGACCGCGACCAAGCGTTCCTAGCTCCCTCCGGGGAATATCTCTGATCATCCCTGAATCCCGCTCCCGTTGTTGCCCGCTGGTATTATCGTGATGCGGTTCCATCGACCATGACCCAGCGTCGTCCCACCATTGGCGTGTTTGATTCCGGCGTCGGCGGCCTTACGGTTCTTAAAGCTTTACTTGAACTTATTCCCGACGCCGATTACCTCTACTTTGGCGATACGGCCCGGCTTCCTTATGGTTCGAAGTCGGTTGAAACCGTAGCCCGTTATGCCGTCGAAGCTGCCCACTATCTTGAGGCTCACGGCGCCCAGTTGCTGGTGATCGCGTGCAACACCGCGACTGCGCTCGCTCTTGACCGCATTACGGCCGCAGCGCATGTGCCGGTGGTAGGCGTGGTCGAGCCCGGGGCCGAGGCTGCCGCTTCCGTCAGTAAGAACCGCAAAGTCGTTGTCTTGGGCACCGAAGCCACCGTCAGCAGCCACGCTTACCGGAAGGCTCTTGAGGCGCGGGGGCTCGAGGCGCGGGAAAAGGCTTGTCCGCTGCTGGTTCCGCTCGTCGAAGAGGGATGGGTTGAGCATCCCGTCACCGAGCAGATCGCGCGCATTTATCTGGATGAGGGGTTTGCGGATGGTTTTCACGACGCGGACGCTCTGGTTCTTGGCTGTACTCACTACCCGCTCCTCAAGCCGCTTCTGCATCGCGTGGCGCCGCCGCATGTGAGCATTGTGGACTCTGCCGAATCTACGGCTCGGGCCGTCGCCGACTGTTTGGAGAGGCTTCTCCCGCTGACCAGGGCCGTTCATGAAGAACGCCGGAAGGTTCCACGCTTGAAGTTTTTCGCCACTGATTCGGTGGAGAAATTCCGGCGCCTGGGCGAGCGCTTCCTCGGACGCACGATCGAGGATGTTCAGCACGTGGATTTGAAGGAATAAGCAAAGGCGAACGATTCGTCTTTACCCGCAAGGTTCGGATAGCGCAATCCCGTATCTCAGAATTAGTGTGTCCAAGCGAGTCTTCGATCGCTCCAATCAGAATGTCTGGCGTACGGCAAATGCATCCCCTCGACAACATCATCTGGAAGGCTCTGACGACGCGGCAGGCTGAGTTCGCTGAGTCCTTCGATCAGGCGCGCAGGTTTGTGCCAGAGGTCTCGCCGTTGGCCGCGTTTCGTGAGCCCACGCCAGAAGGCTACGAATCGCTCGCGGGGTTAGTGGACGCGGGTGAGACGATTGGATTGTTTCTGGAGGCGCCTTACCAACCTCAAGCGGGCTGGAGTTTTCTCGCCGGCGCGCCTATGCCGGAAATGGTTTACGAAGGAGGCGGTGTGCCTGTCCAAAGATCCTCTTCTGTACCGGAGATCCTCGAACTTGGCGATGCCGACTCGCCCGACATGATGGCGCTTACCGCGCTCACCAAGCCCGGCCCGTTCGGCAAACGCACGCATGAACTGGGTACGTATCTAGGAATTCGGCTCGACGGAAAGCTTGTTGCCATGACGGGTGAGCGACTGAAGATTCCCGGCTATACCGAAGTGAGCGCGGTCTGCACCCACCCTGAACACACGGGCCACGGTTACGCCCGCATCCTGATGGCCGAGGTGATGCGGCGCATCTGCAGCCGCGGGGAGACTCCGGTTCTACATGTTCGGGGCGACAATCTGCGGGCGATCGAGCTGTACGAGAGGCTGGGTTTCAGACAGCGCGTGCTGCTGCACTTCGCAGTGCTGCGGAAGGAGTAGGATTTCTTTCTCCTTGGGAACTGAGAGCGGAGCGCCTCAGTACAAGTGGAAATCGACTTCCACGGCCATCTCGACCTTCACTGGGTGGCCGTCTTTCATTCCGGGCTCGAAGCGCCAGGTCTTGACCGTCTCGAGAGCTTTTTCATCCAATCCCATGCCCAAAGAGTTCACCACGCGAAGATTCGTGGGGTGGCCGTCGGTGTCAACCACAATCATCAGCGTGCAAACTCCCTGATATTTAGCCTTGCGTGCTTCCTCGGAGAACTCGGGATCCGGCGAGAAGATCGGCCGTGGCGGAGTCACTCCTCGACCGGCGCGGTAAACACCACCACCCATACCCATGCCTTCGCCCGGCCCCACGCCACGCCCGTTTCCAGAGCCAACACCGCCTCCGTTGCCTTCACCGATACCGCTCCCGCCTCCCGTGCCGTTGGACGGAATGACCGCCGTGGATTTCGGGTCGCCGAGGTTCGGCATATTATTCATCGCAGTTACTTTGATATCGGGAGGCACCATCACCGTGGGCTCAACCGCCAATTTCGGATCGAGGTTCCGGATCACTGCGGCTGGCGGCGTGATTTGCGGCTTCATCGAGAACTTGGGCAGTTTTCCTTGCGAAGCCTTCAGAACATCGCGGTCGCCGCCGCCACCGCCGCCACCGGCCTGCGTCTTGGCGGGCTTCAGCGTGTAGTCGCCGATATCTGGACCAATCAGGGCCACCGTCGGTTTGGCTTCGACCTTACTCACAATCCGGCGTCCCAGAATCGTACCGCCGATAATCAATGCGATCACGATGACGTGGGCAACCGTCGAACCCAGAGCGCCATTCTTTTTATAATTGTAAAAGCCCCAGATATCCTTCACCGGGACGGGCTTCGATTCCAGCTTCAGCGGCGGTAACTTCTTGGGAAAAAAGAATTCGTCCAGGCCGCGGAAAAGCGACTTATACAGGGGCTCAAACGTGTCGGGCGCCAGCAGGAGGTGAAGCTCCGGCTCGCCACCAGCTTTCGGAGCGACGTTCGGGTTGACTTCAGTAGATGCCATTATTCCCGGGTTCGACTTTCCATTGTGGGGCGGTCAACGAGTTTCTGAACGAGCTGCCTTGGTGAAGACATCCCACCTACACAGATGAGCCGTCTTTCCAACGAGTTGCCTCTATTTTTCCGCCCAGCTTCTATAATCGGATCGGGCCCCAACGCACTGCGGTATCAGGCTCCCGAACCTTGGCCTGTACATCAAATTGTACCCCTTCCTGTCGCTCTTTACGAAGTGTATTTCAAGTTCCGGCCGGGAATGTATTATCTGCCTCCCGTCCCAGTAAGCAAACTGATTCCCCCTGGTTCTTCGCCCTTCCGTGATTGCGATTCCAGCGCGCATGGACGTTCCCCGTCCCGCTCCCTATAATGAGAAGATTCAATCATTTGGGAGAGTCCAACCGAGTGCCGTTCGACCTGAAAGCTACCATCAATCTGCCTAAAACTGCCTTCCCCATGAAGGCCAACCTGCCCCAGAATGAGCCCAAAATGCTAGCCCGCTGGGAGGAAATGCGGATCTACGAACGCATCCGCGAGGCCCGCAAAGGATCGGCCAAGGGCACCTACATTCTTCACGACGGCCCGCCCTACACCAGCGGACCGATCCACATGGGCACGGCGCTGAACAAGTGCCTGAAAGACTTCATCGTCAAGTCGAAGACCATGGCAGGATTCGATGCGCCCTATGTGCCCGGTTGGGATTGCCACGGTTTACCGATCGAGATCAAAGTCGACAAGGAACTCGGCGGCAAGAAACTGCAGATGCGTCCCATCGACGTGCGCGCGGCATGTCGCAAATACGCGCAGAAGTTTCTCGACCTGCAGCGTCAGCAGTTTAAGCGGATCGGCGTTTTCGGCCGCTTCGATCAGCCTTACGCCACCATGAATCCGCAGTATGAGTCGGTGGTCTTGGCGACATTTTTTTCCTTTTACGAAAATGGCTTCGTCTACAAGGGCCTGCGCGCCGTCTATTGGTGCATGCATGACGAGACTGCGCTCGCCGAGGCCGAAGTCGAGTACGAGAACCACACCAGCCCCACGGTGTGGGTTAAGTACGGATTGCTTGACGATCCGGCGAAGATTGATGCCGCTCTTGCGGGCAAGAAAGTTGCAACCATCATCTGGACCACCACTCCCTGGACTTTGCCTGCGTCCATGGCCGTCGCGTTTCATCCCGATGAAGAGTACGTCGCGCTCGAGTCCGGCGGCGAGGTCTACATCGTCGCCTCGAAGCTGGCGAAAGATGTTGCGGAGAAATGCAATCTTTCCGATCCGCGCGAACTCGCCCACTTTCCCGGCCGCAAACTCGAGCACCTAAACTTCCAGCACCCGTTTCTCGACCGCAAGATCCTTGGTGTCCTTGCGGAATACGTCACCATGGATACGGGAACCGGCGTGGTGCACACCGCGCCCTCACACGGCGCGGAGGATTTCATCACCGGCGTGAAATATGGTCTCGACGCCACCAGCAACGTTGACGAAAAGGGCATCCTGCGCAACGGTTTGTCGGAGTACACGGGCAAACGCGTCTGGGAAGCGAATCAGCCGATCATCGACTTGGTCAAGAGCCGCGGCGCTCTGCTTCATGCGGAAAAGACTGAGCACTCGTATCCGCACTGCTGGCGCTGCCATAATCCGGTGATCTTCCGCGCGACCGAGCAGTGGTTCATTTCCATGGAAACGCCCATGCCCGGTGGAAAAGGGAAAGACAATATCCTTCGCACGCGGACGCTCGAAGAAATCAAGCACGTGAAATGGGATCCGGCGTGGGGCGAGGAGCGGCTCTCGAACATGATCGCCACCCGCCCCGACTGGTGCATCTCGCGCCAGCGGGTGTGGGGTGTGCCCATCGCAGTTTTCCTGTGCGAGGGCTGCGGCAAGCCGCTCAACGACCACGCCATCAATCGCAAGGTGGTTGAACTTTTTGCGCGCTCCGGAGCTGACGCC